>NZ_JBEHFR010000016.1:0-64937 GCF_040225635.1 Corynebacterium sp. KPL2830
GTATCCGGCTGGAAACAAGCCATCAACCAAATGGCCGTAGCCTTTCCCGCCCGCTTCGACAAATACCTATAAACCTAACCCCACACACAAACAACTTGACACGCTCGATCAACATCAACCTCGTTGAAGGAATGAAACATCGCCAACCACCGCGGATGAACCCGAAACTATCCAAACCCCGGCCGAAACGCAGGCCATAACCATAAATCGCTAGAAGTGTCCAAGAACTCCATGGATTCCGTGTCCAAGAAGACACCGGACTCCGTGTACAAAAACCCTATGGACATAACATCATTAGCTTAGACCGGCGCGAACCCTTGACAGGCACAGGTACTGAACCGTAAATTGAGACACAAACGTGCAATCGATTGCACGACCCGTCGAAGCTGCTCTACCCCTAGGAGCCGAAATGGCCGCAACCACCCTCAAGCACGTAGCCGCTGCTGCTGGAGTGTCCATTTCCACCGCCTCGCGCGCACTTGCAGAAAACCCAGCTATTTCCGCAGCCACCCGCACGCGCGTAAAACAGGCAGCTGAACAGCTCAATTACCGCCCAAATGCCCAGGCGCGCGCGCTGCGCAACGCACGGTCCAATGCCATCGGCCTCGTCATACCAAGCCTGGATAACTCGTATTTCGCCGCCATGGCCGCCGCAATTGAGCAAGAAGCTAATGCTTACGGTTTCGCCACCATGATTACCAGTTGCGGCGAGGATCCTGCGCGTTTGAAACGCGCCCTCGATGCCCTCACGCAGCGGCAGGTCGATGGAATAATTACCGTTCCCCTCGATGGCGCAGAAGAGGCGATTGGCCAGGCCCACTCTTATCGGCCGTTGCTATTGATTGACCGAACACTTGGGGGCTTCCCTGCTGTGTTCTCTGATCCCAGTCCGGGAATGCACAGGGCAATTGCGCAGCTCAAGGACAAAGGCCATACCTCGATTGGCTATCTTTCCGGCCCCCAAGAAACCTCTACTGGCAGGCAGCGCCTCGCTGTATTCAAGGAAGCAGCTCGCGACCTTGATATCCACATTCACCACGGCAGCTTCCGGCACCGAGAGGGATATAAAGGGGCGATAGAGCTACTAAATGCAGGGGTTACGGCCATCGTCGCCGCTGACTCGATGATGACTGCGGGCGCATTAGAAGCCTGTCATAATTCCGGCAAGGCCATTGGAGAGGAAGTCGCACTCGTCGGTTTCGATGACTTCATTTATCTGCGCTTCCAACCGGCACCCATATCCGTAGTGGACCAAAACGTCGATCACATGGGCAAGATAGCCACCGCAGAACTCATCGCGGCCATCAAAAATAAGCGCCCGCCTCAAGGATCGATAATCGATACGCGATATATCCCCCGCATGTCCACAGCATTCACCGTAGAATCCGATTCATAGGAGGATTTCCAATGAGCAAGCTCACCGTCGTCGGCTCGATTAATGCTGACCTTATTGTCCACGCCGAACGCCACCCGCACCCCGGCGAAACCCTGCTGGGCTCCGGCGGCGAGATCCTCGCTGGCGGCAAGGGCGCGAACCAAGCGGTAGCCGCCGCGCAATTGGGCGCCAATGTAGCTTTCGTCGGCGCGGTCGGCTCCGATCCCTACGCCGAGCCCGCCATGCACTACATGCACAGCTCCGGCATCGACCTCAGCGCGGTGGAACAGTCCGATACCACTACCGGCTTGGCGGTCATCACGGTCTCCGCCGATGGCGAAAACACCATCGTCATCTCCCCCGGAGCAAACGCTCTTGTCGATGCCCCCTTCGTCACCGCCCGCCAATCCACCATCGCCGATGCGGACGTGGTCCTGCTCCAGGGCGAAATCCCCGCCTCCGGTTTCAAAGCCGCCGTCGATGCCGCCCAAGGACGCGTAGTCGTCAACCTCGCCCCTGTCATCGAGGTGGATCGCGACGCCCTCCTGCAGGCCGATCCCCTCATGGCCAACGAGCACGAGGCTGGCCTCATCCTTGAGCAACTGGGCCTTTCTTCCACCGGCACCCCGCGCGAGCTCGCCCACCGCCTGGTTTCCGCCGGCTTTAAATCGGTGGTGCTGACCCTCGGGGCCGAAGGCGCCTACGTGGCAACGCCCGAATCCAACACGGATATCCCCACCCCACAGATCACCGCGGTCGATACCACCGGCGCCGGCGATGCCTTTGCCGGAGCATTTTGCACCAAGCTCCTTGAAGGCGCCACGCTTGTCGATGCCGCCACCTTCGCCGCCCGCGTCGGTGCCTTCGCCGCCACCAGCGCCGGCGCCCAGCCATCCTATCCCACGACCTCTTCGAGGTTGCCAGAGGTCACACAGAAATAGGAGCGCACAGCTTTAAAATCACACCAATGGAAAGTCGCATCAGCCATCATGCATAAGAGCTTTGGAAAAGATAGTAAGAATGGGAGAAAGAGCAGCAAGAACGAGCCTAAAAATGGAAAGCCTTTTTAATCTCGCTATTGATATTCCTGCTTTTCCCCTTGCCTTTTGCTCTTTACCTTGGCGGCACTGAGTGGCTTTTCAACGACAAGGAATCGGTGCCGAAAGAATTCTGGGTTTCTTATGTACTAGGTTTCGTCGTTTTTATTGGTGGATTGCTCTGGATGCAGATCAAAGAGTGGTTCCACAATGACTCCAAGAATTCTAAACGGTAGCTGACTGGAGTCCCCCTCTCTTTTAGCCGACAAAGAAAGGGGGAGCTCCTCCCTACTCCCCTAGCAACTTCGAGCGCAGGTTCTTATCCTTCTGCTCAACTTCTTCTGCCATCTTTTCTTGGTAGGCAACCATCATGTCTTGCAGCGCTGGGTCTCCGGCGCCCAAGATGCGGGCGGCCAGCAGGCCGGCATTCTTTGCGCCGCCAATGGAGACGGTGGCCACGGGAACGCCGCTAGGCATCTGCACGATAGAAAGCAGGGAGTCTAGGCCATCGAGGTCCTTGAGTGCGCGCGGGATGCCGATAACGGGCAGCGGCGTGGCCGCAGCAACCATGCCTGGCAGGTGGGCGGCGCCACCGGCACAGGCGATGATGGCTTTAAGGCCGCGGGAGTGTGCGCCCTTGGCGTAGGCCAACATCTTTTCCGGGGTGCGGTGGGCGCTGACCACGCCAACCTCAAAGGGAATGCCGAAGTCCGCGAGGACTTCCGCTGCGGGTTCGACGGTGGGCCAATCCGAATCCGAGCCCATGATGATTCCTACCTGCGGTTCCATAATGTCCTTTCTAGGTTTAAGAGTTATGCCCACGTTGCGTGCATCAAAAAGTGCGCGGCCTGGCGGGCGGCATCGCGGGTCTCATCGAGCGATGTACCAGCGACATTGACGTGGCCGATCTTGCGGCCGACGCGGTGATCCTTGCCGTACAGGTGAATCTTGGCGTGTGGGAAGCGCTCCATGACCTCGCGCACGCGCTGCGGCATGGGCATCTCAGGATCTTTGTCCGCGCCGAGCACGTTGGCCATAACGGTCACCGGGGCGAGGGCGTCCACCGCGCCCAAGGGCAGGTCCAGTACGGCGCGCAGGTGCTGTTCGAACTGTGAGGTCACGCAGCCATCCTGGGTCCAGTGGCCGGTATTGTGCGGGCGCATGGCCAATTCATTGACAGAGATGTCCTCGCCACCCTCACCGTTGAAGGCGAAAAGCTCCACGGCCAGCACGCCGGTCACGCCGAGGGATTCGGCAATGCCAAGCCCCAGCGCAGAGGCGCGTTCGGCCAGATCAGGCGAGAGATCGGGCGCGGGCGCGATGGCCTCGGCACAGATGCCGTTGGCCTGGCGGGACTGGGTAATGGGCCAGACCTTGGCTTCACCGGATGGGCGGCGCGCTACCAAGATCGACAGCTCGCGGGTCAGGTCCACCTTCTCTTCGGCCATGAGCGGCGTGCCGGCCTCTAAAAGCTCGGCGACGAGCTCATCAAGATCGGCATCCGAAGGAAACCACACGCCCTTGCCGTCATAGCCACCGCGGCGGGCCTTGAGGCAAACGCGCCCGTCTACGGCATCGAAAAAAGCGCGGGCATCGGCGACTGATTCGATGGCACTAAACCGCGGGACGGGCGCCCCCAGAGCGGAGAGTTTTTCGCGCATGTCCAGCTTGTCCTGGGCATAGCGCAGGGCGCTGGGCTGGGGCTGGACGTTGAAGGAGGCATCGATAAGCGCGGCGGAATGCTCATTGGGCACATGCTCATGCTCGAAGGTAACCGCATCCGCGCCGCGGGCTGCTGCGAGCAGGTCCTCGTACTTGTGGTAATCGCCCACCACGATGTCCGGGGTAACCTGCGCGGTAGAAGAATCCGGGCTACCAGCAAGAATCCGCAGATGAATATCGAGTTCAGCCGCGGCCGGCTGCATCATGCGCGCCAGCTGACCATCGCCACAGACAGTTACAATAGGTTTTGAGACACTCACGCCCACAATATTAGCTTGGATACCATGTTTACCCGTCATTCGATCTTCCAGAACTCCCTCATGAGCGCCCTCCTTGATGGCATTTATGACGGCGAGATGACCATCTCTGAGCTGCTAGGAAAGGGCAATTTTGGCATCGGTACCTTTAATGGCCTCGATGGTGAAATGATCATCTTGGACGGGACCTGCTACCAGCTGCGCGGCGATGGCTCCGCGCGGGTTGCGGACTTGGACCAGCAGACTCCTTATGCCGTGGCCACCAACTTTGTGCCGCGCATTCTTGTCGATGCCCCTCGAGGCCTGCGCCGCGACGAGCTTTCCGCCTTCATCGATGAGGTGGAACCTTCCGCCAATTACATGTACGCCGTCCGCATCACGGGCAGGTTTTCTGAGGTCTCAACGCGCACCGTGGTCAAACAAACCAAGCCCTATCCCCCAATGACCAAGGCGGTCGGCGGCGATAAAGAGCTGCACTTTAGCGATGTCGAAGGAGTCATTGGTGGCTTCCGCACTCCCGTGTACGAGCGCGGGATTTCGGTGCCCGGCTGCCACGTGCACTTTATCGACGCCGCGCGTAAGTCCGGCGGACATGTGCTGGATTACACCGTGGATGAGGCGAAAATCGAGCTCTGCCCCGGTTCCGATTTAGAACTGCGCCTGCCGCTGACCCAAGAATTCGGCCGCGCAAACCTCGCGCCGGAGGACCTAGATAAGCAATTGCACTCGACCGAGGTTAAAACCAAGGGCGATCATTAATAATCTCCGCCACCTGCTTCGACTTGGCCACGGTGGGAAAATACATGGCCCTGTCCCAGCCGTTGAGCGCAATGGAAATGCCGCCGCGGCGCTTGCGGGCGCCGCGAATATCTTCCAGCGGGATCGAATCGATGTGGCGGCCCTCTCGCACGATGACGCGGCGATTGGTGACGATGAACCGCTTGCGGCGGGCCCTATATAAAGGAATAAGGAAGCGCCACGTGCTCAGCCCAGCCCACAAGACGACGAGCCCATTGCGCAACATCGGATCTACTCCCTGGGCATCGCACCAGCCGATGGCAATCCACAGCACGCCGGTGATGAGGATGAGCTCCAAGAATGGGAAAACGAGGGCGCGAAACGGCGCGGATACATCCGCGCGCTTTACCTCGCCTTGGCCCATCTTCATCAATCCCATAGCCATGGATAGTACCAGTGCGAGGCCGTGCTGCTCAGACCACGCGGACTCCGCAGCACCCGCCGCACGATGCCTATCGTGCGGCGCCTATCGCGCCGGACGCAGATGCGTCACGTCGCCGGCGGAGTAGTACTCGCCCGCGACGTTAATGCGGCCGTCATCGCCAATGCCCTCAACGCGGCCGATGACATCGCCAGTCGGGGTCTCCAACCGCACCTCCTGGTCAATGGATGAGCACACCGCGCGGTAATCCTGCATAAGCTGCGGATCCTGGTTCTCCCACTGCGTAATGCGGCGGCGCAGGTTTTTCAGCACGGTAATGGCCAGCTCGGTGCGATCGGTATCGCGTCCTTCAAGCGCCAACGAGGTCGCCTTTTCAATGGGCAATTCCTCGCGGGTGAGCGTGACATTAATGCCCATACCCACGACCACGCGCGCGGAGGGCGCCTGCCCGCCGACGGCCTTATTTACCTCGGCCTTATTGACTTCAGTCTTGTTGACCTCGGCTTTGTTCAGCTCTGTTTTGTTGAGCTCAGTCTTATTGACCTCGGTCTTCGGTGCGGACTTGAAGGCTTGGCCCACAGGACCGGCCTCGGCAAGGATGCCGCAGAGTTTATTGCCATCGATATGCACGTCATTCGGCCACTTGAGCACGGAACCCTCGATGGAATCGGTCACGGCCAGGCCCGCGGCCAGCGGAAGCGTCCCCAAGTAATCGAGGGAATCGGGCAAGAGCAGCACGGAAAAGATCACCTGGGATCCGGCAGGCGCCGTCCACGCCCGGCCGAGGCGGCCCTTGCCGGATAGCTGCTCATCGGCAAGCAGCACGGTGCCATCGGCAACGTTGGTGGCCTGCATCAGATCGGTATTGGTGGAACCGGTCTGATCCACGAAATCGATGGTGGTGAAGTCCTCTGCCAGGGCGGTGCGGATGCGGTGCTTATCAAGTGCAGTCATAGATTCCAAGATACCGCCCGCTGGTGGTGCTAGTGTGTTGCGCATGGCAAAGGTCACTTTTGAAAAGGTAAATATCACTTACCCCGGCGCGGCGGCGCCCACAGTGAAGGAATTGGACCTAGAAATCGCAGACGGCGAGTTCCTCGTTTTGGTGGGCCCTTCTGGCTGCGGTAAATCCACGACGCTGCGCGCGCTGGCCGGCCTTGAACCAATTTCTAGTGGCCGGATTCTCATCGATGATGCGGATGTCACGGGCCTCGAACCGGGCGATCGCGATATTGCGATGGTTTTTCAAAATTATGCGCTCTACCCGCACCTTTCGGTGGAAGAAAACATGGGCTTTTCGCTCAAGCTGGCCAAGCTCCCCAAGGCTGAAATCAAGCAAAAGGTCCAGGATGCAGCGGAGATGCTGGGATTGAACGAGTTCCTCAAGCGCAAGCCCAAGGACCTATCGGGCGGTCAGCGCCAGCGCGTGGCCATGGGCCGTGCCATCGTGCGCAATCCTAAAGCCTTCCTCATGGATGAGCCGCTATCTAACCTGGATGCGAAGCTGCGCGTGCAAACCCGTACGGAACTTGCGAGCCTGCAGCAGCGGCTTGGGACCACCACGGTCTATGTCACCCACGACCAGGTCGAGGCCATGACGCTGGGGCACCGGGTAGCCGTGCTCAAAGATGGCGTATTGCAGCAGGTTGCCCCGCCGCGCGAGCTTTATGCGGAGCCAGCCAACGAGTTCGTGGCCGGCTTTATCGGATCGCCTGCGATGAATATCTTTGACCACAACGGCAAGCGCCTGGGCGTGCGCCCGGAAAATATGCACCTCAATGAAGGAGCTGAGGGCCTGCGCGGCGTGGTCGACCTGGTTGAAGAATTGGGCTCCGAATCCTTTGTCTACGCCACGGTGGGTAGCGCACGGTTCGTCGCGCGCTGCGAAGGCACCCCACCGCGGCGCGGTGAGGAGGTTGTATTGGCCTTTGATGAAAACGTCGCACACCGCTTCGACCATGAAACCGGGCAACGCATCTCTACCTCCTAATTCACCCCCCATTTAGAGGTGAATAATCAAAATCTATTCTACGCGCGGTGTTTGTAAATTATTTTTAAGGAACACCCAAGCTTTCTGAAAGGTGAATTCCCCATGAAGAAGTACTTCATTCGCACCACAGTCGCCACCACGGCAGTATTGGCGCTGGCCGGCTGCTCCACGTCTGACGACGGTGCAGATAACGCGGATGGCTCCGCATCCGGTTCCGGTTCCGGCGCTGACTCCCACGGCCCTATCACCTTTGCCATGGGCAAGAACGACACGGATAAGGTCACTCCCATCATCAATAAGTGGAATGAAGAAAATCCGGATGAAAAGGTCACGCTCAAGGAGCTCGCGGGCGAGGCAGATGCCCAGCGCGAGACTCTGGTGCAGTCCCTCCAGGCCGGCAATGATGACTACGATGTCATGGCCCTCGACGTGGTCTGGACCGCGGAATTCGCTGCCAACCAGTGGCTCCAGCCGCTCAACGGTGACTTCGAGACCGATACCTCGGAGCTCTTGCCGGCCACCGTGGAATCCGCAACCTACAACGACGTGCTGTATGCGCTGCCGCAAAACACCAATGGCCAGCTCCTCTTCCGCAATACTGAACTCGCGGACGCTACCCCGGAGAAATTCGCCGACCTCGAATCCGCCTGCAAGGAACTGAAAGACGGCAAGAATTGCCTGACCACCCAGCTCAAGCAGTACGAGGGCTTGGCTCTAAATACCGCCGGCTTCATGGAGGGCTGGGGCGGCTCGGTGCTTGACGATGACGGCAATGCCACCGTCGATTCCAAGGCAGCCCAGGAAGGCCTGCAGGCCATGGTGGATGCGTATGAAGACGAAATCATCTCCAAGGACTCCACCGCCGCCACCGAGGAAGAGACCAACATGGCCTTCACCGAAGGCAAGACCGCCTTCGCAGTGAACTGGCCCTACATGTACACCAACGCCGTAGATTCCGGCATCGACGTTGAGGTCCAGGCCCCGCTGGGCAAGGACGGAGTGGGCGTGTCCACCTTGGGCGGCTACAACAACGGCATCAACATCAATTCCAAGAACAAGGGCACCGCCCTGGACTTCATGAACTTCATCATCAATGAGGAGAACCAGAAGTCCTTTGCTGAGCAGTCCTTCCCGCCGGTTCTTTCCTCCATCTACGATGACCCACAGCTGCAGGAGGAATTCCCCTACCTGCCAGCGCTGAAGGAATCCCTGGAAAACGCCGCACCGCGCCCGGTATCGCCGTTCTACTCCGCCATCTCTAAGGCCATTCAGGACAACGCTTATGCCGCGCTTACCGATGGCAAGTCTGTCGAGGATGCCACTTCCGATATGAAGGCGGCCATCGATTCTGCTTCGCAGGGTTAAAGATATGCTCCCTGCACCTCGTATCCCACGAGCAGGGAGCATGCTGAAAACGGAGAAATACATAGCGAACCGCTAGTACACAATTGGGTGAGGAAGGCGCATACGCCACTGCCTCACCCTTTGTGGTTTTCCCACCCTAGTTGGGGGTAGAATCGAGCGCACGAGAAATCATCTTAACTCAGAAAGGCGAACTCCCGTGGTCACCACTTCGCCGACGCAACAGACGCACTCATCATCGAAAAAGCCCAAGCGCGCCACTAGCACCTCCAGGTTTGCTAATTTCGGGCGCCCGGCCGCGCTGATCGCCCCGGCGCTCATCGTGCTGGGCATCATCATCGGTTATCCCATCGTGCGCGCCGTCATCCTGTCTTTCCAAGGAAACCGGCAGCTTAACCCACAAACGGGCCTCTTTGAAGAAGGCGGTTTCGCCGGCCTAGACAATTACCTGTACTGGATCAATAACCGCTGTGTTTCCGGTGCGGGTGAAATCACGACGTGCCCGCCCGGTGTTATCGCCACCGACTTTTGGCCCGCCGTTAAAATCACGCTGTTTTTCACCGTGGTCACCGTCGCCCTGGAGACCATCCTCGGCATGTTCATGGCCATCATCATGAACGGCGAATACCGCGGCCGCGGCTTGGTGCGCGCCGCCGTGCTCATCCCTTGGGCCATTCCTACCGCCGTGACCGCCAAGCTGTGGCAGTTCATGTTCGCCCCAGAGGGCATAGTCAATTCCTTGCTTGGTACGAATATCGCCTGGACCACGGACCCGTTTTATGCGCGCTTTGCCGTCATCATTGCAGACGTGTGGAAGACCGCGCCGTTTATGGCGCTGCTCATCCTGGCTGGCCTGCAGATGATCCCCAAGGACGTCTACGATGCCGCCCGCGTCGATGGCGCCAACCGCATCCAAACCTTCTTCCGCATCACCCTGCCACTGGTGCGCCCAGCCCTGATGGTGGCCGTGCTCTTCCGCACCCTGGATGCGCTGCGCATGTATGACCTTCCCGTCATCATGATTTCGAGCTCCTCCAACTCTCCTACCGCCACCATTTCCCAGCTGGTGGTGGAAGATATGCGCCAAGGTAACTTCAATTCCGCCTCAGCGCTGTCCACCCTTATCTTCTTGCTCATCTTCTTCGTCGCCTTCATCCTCATCCGCTTCCTCGGCGCGGATGTCTCCGGCAGAAAGGGTGCAAAATAATGCGTAAATTCGGACACTACGCGGGCATTATCTTCATCATGTTCTGGGGCCTTGCCCCCTTTTATTGGATGGTGGTCACCGCCCTGCGCAGCCGGGAATTCACCTTCGATACCACGCCCTGGCCAACGCATATCACGCTCGATAATTTCCGCGATGCCCTCGCGACGGACAAGGGCAACGACTTCCTCGGCGCGCTGGGCAATTCGCTGTTCATCTCGCTCGCAACCACCGCGGTAGCCGTCTTGGTCGGCGTATTTACCGCCTATGCGCTCTCCCGCTATGACTTTCCCGGCAAGGGCATCGTCACCGGCATCATCCTGGCAGCCTCCATGTTCCCCGCCATCGCGCTGGTTACCCCGCTCTTCCAGCTCTTTGGCCGCCTAGAGTGGATCGGCACCTACCGCGCGATGATCATCCCGAATATCTCCTTCGCCCTGCCCCTGACGGTCTATACCCTGCTCAGCTTTTTCCGGCAGCTGCCGTGGGAGCTCGAGGAGGCCGCCCGCGTGGATGGCGCGTCGCGCGCCCAGGCCTTCCGCCTCATCCTCCTGCCGTTGGCAGCACCAGCGCTCTTTACCACCGCGATCATCGCCTTTATCACTACTTGGAATGAATTCATGCTGGCCAAGCAGCTATCCACGACGGGCACCGAGCCGGTCACGGTGGCCATCGCCCGTTTCTCTGGCCCCTCGGCCTTCGAGTACCCTTATGCCGCAACCATGGCGGCTGGTGCATTGGTGACCATACCGCTTATCATCATGGTGCTCATTTTCCAGCACCGCATCGTCGCCGGGCTTACCGCAGGAGGTGTAAAGGCCTAATGCGCCGGTCCCTGCTGTGGGATTCGCTCCTCGGATTCCTCGGCTTCTTCGCGTGCCTTGCGGTCATCCAAGCCGTAGTGAACTTATTTGAAGACTCTCCCGCCGTATGGCCCAGCCTGGTGGCCGGCGTGCTGTGCGCACTGACGTACCTTGCGTGGCGGGCAAAAAGAAAGGATCTGCAATGAGCTGGTACCACAACGCCGTCTTCTACCAAGCCCTGGTGGGCTCGTTTAAGGACTCCGGCAATAACGAGGCCGAGAATAAGGGCATCGGTACGCTGCGCGGGGTCATCGACAAGCTGGATTACCTCCAGTGGTTGGGCGTGGACTGCCTCTGGCTCTCGCCGTTTTATGCCTCGCCGCTGCGCGATGACGGCTACGATATCGCCGATTATTATTCCATCCACCCTGATTACGGCACGATGGCAGATTTCGAGGAACTGGTTGAGGAATTGCACCGCCGCGATATGCGCATCATGACGGACCTGGCGCTCAACCACACCAGCTCCGATCACCCGTGGTTCCAGGCTTCGCGCTCCGACCCGGATGGCCCGTTTGGGGATTTCTACGTCTGGGGCGATGACCCCGAGCGCTACCCCGAAATCCGCGTCATTTTCACCGACGTCGAGACCTCCAACTGGACCTGGGACGAGGAGCGCCAGCAGTACTATTTCCACCGCTTTTACTCCCACCAGCCGGATCTCAATTACGATAACCCGGACGTGCAGGATGAGGTCTTTAATATCTTGTCCTTCTGGATGGACAAGGGCCTCGATGGCCTGCGCCTCGATGCCATCGCGTACCTCTTCGAGCGCGATGAGCTCGGCGGCGAGTCCCTGCCGGAGACGGTGGAGTTCGTGGAAAAGATTCGCGCCTTTATGGATACCCACTATCCCGAGGCCGTCCTCATTGCGGAGGCCAACCAGCCGCCCAAGGAGACGATGGAGTACTACGGCTCCGGCAATCGCTTCCACATGGTCTTCAACTTCCCGGTCATGCCGCGGCTGTACCAGGCGCTCGCGCTTGGCGATGCCACCCCCGTCTACGACATCCTCAACCAACTACCGCCGCTGCCCGAGGGCTGCCAGTGGGGTACCTTCCTGCGCAACCACGACGAGTTGACCTTGGAGATGGTCGACGATGACGTCCGCGAGCTGATGTATCAGACCTACCTGCCAGAAGAAGGCATGCGGGCGCACGTGGGCATCGCCAGGCGGCTCATGCCGTTGATGGGCGGGGACCGCCGCAAGGTGGAGCTGATGTTTTCGCTGCTGATGACCCTGCCGGGTGCGCCCTTTATTTATTATGGCGATGAAATTGGCATGCTCGATGACACCTCTTTGCCGGATCGCTATGCCGTTCGCACCCCTATGCAGTGGGACGATAGCGAAACCGCGGGCTTTAGCGCCCGCACCCCGGCGCGGCTGCCTATCGTCGGCGGCACGTCCGTGGAATCTCAGCTCAACGATGCCACTTCCCTGCTCCACAGCGTGCGCACCATGATTACGGAGCGCCACGCGCGCCCCGAGCTGGGCACGGCACCCTGCGAGCCGGTGGAAACCGGTAAGGAAAGCGTACTCGGTTACCAGCGCGGCGACCTGTTGTGCCTGCACAATTTCAGCGACCGCTCCGTTGACCTAGGCCCCGTTGAGCTTGGGCCATACGGTTACGCGTGGTTGCCGGCCTAAAGCGGTTGTCTTTGGCCATGCATGACCGCTGCATGGCCAGTCATGCCGGTGGATGCGCCCGGCTTTTGCAATTTGTGCATCCTCCACTGCGATAACTGAGCAAACCCAGCCCTCAGATATCGCAAATCTTCCTCAAATGTTGCAGAGGACCCTGCACTTTGGAGGATGCACTTCTACAAACCAAGCAGTGCGCGCCGTCGCTGCTACAAAAAGAGCCCAGCTCCACACCCCGATTCATAGGGTGCGGCTGGACTCATTTCCTGATGAATTAACTCCAGTCCGGAGCGTCTTCTAAGCGCAGCTCGGAATAGCGAGCTTCAGGGACAGTGGCCGAATATGGTTTTCCTACCGTTTCCCATACTTGGTCTCGGTTGCAGCGCACATCCTGGCCATCGGTATCCAGCATGGTAAAGCCCCACACCAACTTGCCTTGGGAATTTGCAGGCAAAGTATATGGCCCAACTACCTGGTTAATCTTCCAGTGCTGTTCGCTGACGTAGTTGAAGCCGTAGGTCTTGGTCAGGATCTTGGCCAAATCTCCCTCTCCCTGCACGGAGCCGGAAACCTCAACGGTTTCTGTCCGCGCTTTGGATACGGTGTGTTTGACCGGCACCGGCTCAGCATTGTGGTTGGCCACGCTGGCGGCATCGGTTTGCTTGAACCAGCGGCGCTTCGCGGTGACATAGGTGGAGTTCTCCCCCGGCGTTGCGCAATGCGTGCCGGGCTTATAGTCATCGTTCCAGCGCTGGGGCAGTTCAAAGTCTCCGCCGAAGTCAGAGGCGTGGGCTACTGGAACGGCCACCAAGCTCAGCGCTGCGATTGCACTAGCGATGGTCTTAGCCTTCAAGGTTTAACCCCAATCGTTGTTATCACGGGTGGAGACCGCGACGTGGCGTTCCTTGGGCAGAGTTGCGGTAAATTTACCGCCATTGGCTTGCCAGGTGTGGTCGGAACCGCACACGGTCTTTTGACCCTCGAAGTCAGAGACTACCCAGCCAGCCTTCAGCACGGCAGTCTTACCCGGAGCGATATCGTATGGGCCGACCTGCTCGCCTACCTCGTAGGTCTGGCTTGAGGTGTAGCTGGAGGAGAAGGTGAAATGAATCAGATCCAACAGCTTGAAGTCCACACCAGCAGAAACGTCCCAAGACTTGGTCTTGGTTTCCTTGATGGAACGGGTCACTGGAAGTGGCTCATCGTTGTAGTTGGAAACGGTCCAGGTGCCGGCGGAACCGTCGAAATAGGTGCGCTTAATATCAATGGTCTGGCCGGTATCGCCAGGATTGGCACAGCGCTCGCCAATCGTGGTGGGGTTTGCTGGGCCCAGGTCGCGCTGCGGCAATGCATTGGCGGCTGGGGCAGCGAATACGCCGGCGGCAACGGCTACAGCCGCGGTGGTGGACGCAATCTTGGAAATGCTCATGATATGTACTCCTAGCAGGTAGTTAGTAGATGGTTTGGGTGGGTACGGGCAGATCGCGGTATTCGTCAGGGGTGACGTCTACGGTGCGGGTACTACCGTCTTTGGAAGTGATTGTGGCTTCGGCCCAGAAACCGCTCGGGGCGGTGGTCTGTTTATAGTTCGAGGTGAGGTCGTACTTGCCGGATTTTCCGCAGTGCACCTCGCGATAGTTGATACGGGTCATGGTGGTGCCGTATTCCACGCGAACGCGCTCTCCGGGTGCAAGGTTTACGTGTTTGAGCTCAGTACCAACCGGCATATAGGCACGCTTGATGGCGCCGACCGACTCGAGCCAGCCCTGGGGAATATCGCCCCTATTGCCTCGCCAATTGGTATACGGATCGTGCTGGGCACCAACTACGAAGTCCGTTACCGGCGCGAATTCATAGTCACCCTGAGACCAGTTGAGGAAGTCGGTGGAATAACCGGGCTTGCGGAAGGTGGGCTTCACCGCCGTGATATCCAGCGGATACCAGGAGTTATCGTTGGCCTCGCACTTTTCGCCTTCCTTGGGCCACACAGGATCGCGTTGGGGTTCGGCGGCTGGTTGCATGATCTCGTCTTTGCTCGGATCAGCGATCTTTTCCAAGCTGGGTCCGGAAACCGCAGTGTAGTTACCTTCGATGGGCTTAGAGTTAGTGCTGCCGGAACGAGACGGAATTTCCATTGCCAAGTCCGATACGGATCCATCAGCCTTGATGATATAGGCAAAGGCATAGCGCTCTGCTGGGGCTTTACCGCGGATGACGTTGGCGCCGGGAATGTTTTCGAGGCGGTCATCATTGCAGCCGACGAACATGGAAATAAAGTCCTTTTCGACCACGCCGTATTCCACGCGGAAGGATTCGCCCGGCTTTAGTTTGACGGGCCCGAAGGTTTCTTTATCTCGCCAGCCATTGGCCATTTTTAGGCCAATATCGGATTTAGCGGTGGTGTCCCAACCAGAGGGCAACTTGGCCTTGGAGTTGGCGTCAATTTCGTGGTTGGTGCCGGTTTCTACCTGGGCGGTGTACGGCACCTCCTGGTCGGTGGTGTTTTTGAATTGCAAGGTTCCGTCGCTCATGTAGCGACGGCCTGTTTCAGCAAACCGCCATTCGCGTTCGGTGTTATCTCCGGCGGCGCTGCAGCTTTTATAGAGGTTGGTAATGGGATATGCCTGTGGCATCGGGGGAATATCGCGCGCATGTGCCGCGGGCGCGAGAAGTGTCGCGATGGCAAGCGGCGCGACAAGTCGCAGTCCCTTTGAAATCACCAGAAGACCGTCCTTATGATTGTTTAAGGATACGAGAAATAATTCATGAAGACACAGCCGATATTAAGCTCTTCGTTATAGCTCCTCAACAGTTACGGCTATCTCTCTTTATGACATTTATCGTCGATACGGTGGGAAAACGCCCCTTACCGGTAACGAACGCTGCACATCACATTTCATCCTTACCCCTATAAAGGGGAGCTAATATTTCCTAATGTCTGGCAGGTACTCCGGTTGCGCTAATGCCGCACCGATAACGCTCCGCCACCGACCCCTGTGACGATGCCCAAACTGCACAATTTCCGCATCTTTGGCCTTCCACTAGTACACTCAGCGCCTATGACTGACCTGAAGACCACCGCTGGCAAAATTGAGGACCTGGACAACAAGCTCGCCGAGTCCCGCGCGCCGTTGGGGGAAGGCGAGCCAGCCGCCCGCACTCGCGTGAATCAGCTGCTCGATGAGGGTTCCTTTGTAGAAACCGATGCACTGGCCCGCCACCGCTCCACCGACTTTGGCCGCGAGCACGATCGCCCGTACACCGATGGCATCGTCACCGGTTACGGCACCATCAACGGGCGCCGCGTGTGCATTTTCAGCCAGGATGCCACCGTCTTTGACGGCACGATGGGTGAGGTTTATGCGGAAAAGCTCACCAAGGTCTATGACCTTGCGCTGAAAACCGGCGTGCCCATCGTCGGCATCTATGATTCCACCGGCCCGCGCGCGCAAGAGGGCATCGTCACGCTTGCTGGCTACGCCCGCATCCTCGCCCGCGCGACGGAGGCCTCCGGTCTTATCCCGCAGATCTCCGTGGTGACCGGGGATACCAGCGGCATTGCGGCATTTGCGCCCACGCTTGCCGATGTCCTCATTGTCACCCACGGCACCAGCCTGCACCAAGCAGGCAGCGATGTCGCCGAAGCGGAACCGGAAACCTTTGGTGGTGCCGCAGTCCACGCGAAGTCGGGCACCGCGCAGCTCAGCGCCCCGAGCGAGCAGGCAGCCCTCGACTTGGTCCGCGACGTACTGGCTTACCTGCCGGCCAATAACCGCGCCGAGGCAACGCGCATCGATACGCGCGAGGTCGCCGAGTTCGATCTGGATTCCGTCATCCCGGATTCGGCAACGGATGCCTATGACATGCGTGAGGTGGTCAACGCGGTCGTCGATAAGGGCTCCTTCTTTGAGCTTTCGGCCGAGGCCGCGCCCAATATCATCACGGGCTTTGCCTTCGTAGATGGCCGCGCCGTGGGTATCGTCGCCAACCAGCCGCTAGCGCTGGACGGCGCGCTGGATTCGGCCGCGGCGGAAAAGGCGGCACGCTTTGTGCGTCTGTGCGATGCCTTTAATACCCCAATCATTGAGTTCGTGGACTCGCCTGGTTTCGTTGCCACCCCGGCGGAAGAAAAGGCCGGTCTCCTGCGCCGGGCGGCGGGGTTTGCGTATGCGCAGGCGGAGGCGAGCGTCGGCAAGCTTACGGTGGTCACCCGCAAGGCCATTGGCCCGGCCTACGCGTTTATGGGGTCCAAGGACCTGGGCGCGGATTTGGTCTATGCCTGGCCGACCGCGGAAATCGCCGTCGCCGAAGCGGCCCAGACCGCGCTGGCCATCTACGGCGATGAGGATAAGCAGGAAGAAATGGACGAGCTTTTCTTGCACCCCTACGCCGCCGCTGAGCGCGGCCTGGCCGATAATGTCATCGAGCCTTCCGCTACCCGCCACTACCTGGTTGAAGGCCTGCGCCTGCTAGAGCGCAAGGTTGTGGCCCAGGTACCCAAGAAGCACGGAACTGTTTAGGAAAAGATGTCTGAACCCGAAATCAAAGTCCTGAAGGGAAACCCCACCGAAGAAGAGCGCGCCGCGCTCTCGACGGTGCTCAAGCAGATGCAAAAGGACCACTCCGGTGCCTTTGGGGATCGCAACCACTGGGGCAGGCCCGGCGAGCGCTTCGACCACTACGGCGCGCAGCGCGTCTTTAATCCCTCTGCCTTCCACACCGTGCGGTATTACTAATGCGCCTCATTTTGGCCTCGCAGTCCCCCTCGCGCGCTGCCATCCTGCGCACGGCCGGCGTGGAACCGGTGCTCGAGCCCGCCGATATTGACGAGCGCGCCCTAGAAGCCCAGTTGGCGGGGCACTCGCCTGCCGATACCGTGGCAAAGCTTGCCACCGCCAAGGCCGAAAAGGTCGCCTCCCAGTACCCCGACGAGCCGGTTATTGGCGGCGATTCCATGCTGCTATTGGATGGCCAACTGCAGGGCAAGCCGCACACCGTCGAAGCCACCATCGGGCGTTGGCACCAACAGGCTGGGCGCACCGCGCAGCTGCTTACCGGCCATTGCCTGATTTTTGGCACGCAACGCCACGTGGAAACCTCTACCACGACCATCCGGTTCGCAGAGGCTTCTGCCACCGATATCGAGGCCTACGCTCGCAGCGGCGAGCCCTTGGAGTGCGCGGGCGCGTTTACCTTGGAGGCCATGGGCGGCTGGTTTATCGATAGCATCGACGGCGATCCCTCTTCTGTTATCGGGCTGTCCCTGCCGGTGGTGCGCCGCGCGCTTTACTCTTTTGGGCTTAACGTTTCTGATTTCTGGTAGGCCCGCACGAGCATCGCTAGAGTGTGTCTTATGGAAATGAAAGACATGCTTGCTCCAGAACCTATTAAGTTACCCGCCGATCCCGGCACCAAGGACGCGGCCGCACCTGCGGCCGGCATCGTAGACCACCCGGATTCCCCGTTGCTGTGGGCCATGCTCGCGGAGCAGGAGCTCGACAAGCTAGAGGGCGCGGATCCCAACGAATACATCACCGCTTATGCCTACGCCCGCACCGGCTACCACCGCAGCTTAGACCGCCTGCGCGGCAATGGCTGGAAGGGATGGGGCCCGGTCCCCTTCTCCCACGAGCCCAACCAGGGTGTCCTGCGCGCCATTGCAGCCCTTGGACGTGCCGCCAAGGCCATCGGCGAGGACGATGAATACGACCGCATTCGCCAGATGCTTTCCGATGCCGACCCCGATAGCGTCTCTCAGCTGCTCGATTAAGTATGTTTGCTAGAAATATATCCCGCTGCTTAAGTTCCAAGGCCGCAATAACGCTCCTCGCTGCGGCGCTGCCGCTTAGCTTGGCGGCGTGCGGCTCGGATGACCAGGAATCTAATTCAGCTTCGTCCCAATCCGAATTTTCTACCCACAGCCCAGAAGCCTCGGGGCAGACCCACACGGTAACCGAAACGCCCACTAAAGAAGCCCCGGAACAACCCAACGATAATAAGGGCAAGGATTCTTCCACCGATTCCGAATGCGCGGATCTACCAAACGATCCACGCGACGCTTATGCATCTGGCACCGCGCCCGGGCGCATGCCCTCTGATAGAGGTGATGACTTCAACTTTTGGATCGCGGATATCGACAACTCCTACGATCCCTGTGCGCCCATCAGTTGGATTACTTTCAACGGTGAGGTGGGGGACAAAAATGGCCCCAACAATAACGCAGCATCGGTCGGCCATGCACTGGCCCTATACGTCCATGGAGAGCCCGTGAATGAAGTCACCATGTTTGACTCGGTTGATAAGGTCAGCCGAGTCTCAGACGATGCAGTCGACTTCACGTGGGAAGAGCGCTCAATTACTACGTCCGCGGGGATCACCGCGCATCACACAGTGCGCCTCCAGGTTGATGGTGACTCGGTGGAACCAGTCTCTGGCGATATTGACCTTTTCAATAAGGCTTTGAATGAGCACATGACGTTCATGCTCGGTTCTTATGGCTAGGCCATAGGAGTTGCCGTCTTCCATTCGTCTTCGCACACCACATAATAATGACCCCGCGGATTGCCGCGGGGTCATTATCTATAGGAGTTTCAGGCACAATTCATAGTGCCCAGTCTTTATCCTAAGACTCCTTGTCCAATAGGTCTCCGGTGTTTTGCGCTGTGCGCACGTTTGCCACTAACGCTTCCAAGGCGAGCCTTGTGATCACCATCCCAGCATAAAAAACCACAGTAGCTAGCAGGACGAGGACGATGAATCCGATAAAGCTGAGGAGAACGTATCCAAACTCGCCCTCCGAAATTCCATCTATACCGACGATGGTCCCTAGAATAAATGCCACTAGAACGTGGAGAGCCCACCAAACTCCGCCCAGCACCATAGCGTCGACATAGATCGCCTTCACATGGGTCAGAGTCATGAAATCTTTAAATTCAAATTCCCAAAGCCCACCTAAGAGGCCTTTTTTATTCCCCAGGCCCTTCATAGCTGCACCGAATCCACGCTTGTTCTGTCCAGCTGCTCGCCCATAGCTTTGAGGGGCCTCAGTGCCCTGAGGGGGTTGACCAAAATTTGGGTGAGAACCTGCCTCCGGGTTGTACCCGCCTGCAGCCGATGCCTCCTGTGATTGTTGTCCCGTGCCCCACCCGGCGTCTGGCCCAGCATCATTAGCAGGCCGGCGGTTGTTTTCTGCCGAGTTTGCGGACGAGGGCTCCGAATCAGTAGCAGATTTATGGTCCTGCGATGCGGATTCTGCATCTGCTGCGGACGATTGGGAATCCTGGGGGCTGGACTTATCCGAACCAGCATCTACAGGCTGATCGCCGCCTGGAGTTGAAGCTGCATTCTCAGCAGACGTACTAGGTTCTTTGGCCTCCTGCGCACGAGGCTCCTGTCCACCATTTTTCTGCGCCTGATCGTTCTGTGGTTTAGGAACGGCGGACTCAGGAGTTTCAGTGTTCTGACGGGGTTGTTCCGAAAAATCACGGGGTGTAAAGCTTTGAGGGGCGTCAGAGTTGCGGTCGTTTTCAGCCATTATCTGGTCCTTTTAGTTGTAGTCAGGGTAGGTAGGAAAGTGTCCCACGACACTAATTCGCGGGGCCACTAAGCAGGTTACAGCGTCAACCCAAAATTTATCCATCTCTGACGCGGCTCACCCCTTCGCAACGTCGCGGCCCCTACCGAGTCAATTCATTCCACGCACGTTATGTATGGAAAACCACTTTCACTATTCCAATGTGATAAATCGAGAAAATTCGAGTTAAAGTAGTGGGAGCGAAAAAATAGGTTTATTAGAAAGGTAGGCGGGCAGTGGCAGACGTAGACCCCTATCCCCCATTCCAGCAATATGCGCACCCAGAGCGGCTTGTTTCCGCTCCGTGGCTGTCCGCGCGCCTAGGCATTAAAGGGTTACGCGTTATCGAGGTCGATGAAGACTCTCTTTTGTACGATATCGGGCACATTCCCACGGCGACGCGGATCAATTTCCGCACCGAGCTAATAAGCTCGCTCACGCGCGACTTTATCAACGGTGAGGAATTTACCCGCTTGATGCGGGAAAAGGGCATCCACGAAGACGATACCGTTGTCCTGTACGGCGATAAGTCCAATTGGTGGGCGGCCTACGCACTATGGGTATTTACCCTCTTTGGCCACAAAGACGTCCGCCTCCTCGATGGCGGACGCGATGCGTGGATGTCAGAAGAGCGCGATACCTCCTTCATGGTCCCAGAATTCCCCGAATCCAACTATCCAGAGGTAACCCGGGACGACTCCCTCCTGCGTGCCTTTGTCGCAGACGTACGCGAGGCAACCGGTTCCCTAGTTGATACCCGCCCGCCGGAAGAATTCGCAGGTGAAGCGACGGAGTTCGACCCGAATGGAAACTCGCCTTATGGCACCACCATGTGCCACGGGCACATTCCGGGTGCGATCAACTTGGAATGGGATCGCGCAACCTACCCCAACTCCTGTTTCCGCAACGTTGATGACCTGAAGGTCAACTACGGCATGCTGGAGCCTGATACCCACACCATTTTGTATTCCCACCTAGGAGCGCAGGCCGCGTTCACTTGGTTCGTGCTCACTTACCTTTTGGGCTTTAAAAAGGCGCAGGTCTACGATGGGTCATGGTCTGAGTGGGGCAACATGGTCAATATGCCGATTGAAAAGTAGATTTTCGTTCGGCCAATAATTACCCACATCGCAGCGATGTGGGTTTATTTTTGTTTAAACGTAACAATCATTGCCAAACGGACGACTTTATACTTTGGTGTGCAACAATAGATCCCGTAGTAAACGAAGTGTATTCAGGAGGTTACTGCCGTGGCAGTAGAAACCAAGAAGATCTCCAAGGTTCTCGTAGCGAACCGAGGTGAGATCGCCGTACGCGTTATTCGTGCTGCTCGCGATGCCGGGATCTCCTCCGTCGCCGTTTATGCCGAGCCGGACGCGCAGGCACCCTTCGTCACGCTGGCCGATGAAGCTTTTGCCCTTGGTGGTTCTACCTCTGCTGATTCTTATCTTGTCTTTGACAAGATTCTGGACGCTGCCGCAAAGTCCGGCGCGGATGCCATCCACCCCGGCTACGGTTTCTTGTCCGAAAATGCAGATTTTGCCCAGGCCGTTATCGATGCCGGCCTGACCTGGATTGGCCCGCCTCCCCAATCCATCCGCGCTTTGGGCGATAAGGTCACGGCCCGCCACATCGCCGAGCGTGCCGAAGCCCCCATGGCCCCTGGTACCAAGGATCCGGTGGCCAACGCGGATGAGGTCAAGGCCTTCGCGGATGAGCACGGCTTGCCTGTGGCCATCAAGGCGGCGTTTGGTGGCGGCGGCCGCGGCATGAAGGTGGCGCACACCGCCGAAGAGATTCCGGAGCTTTTTGAATCCGCGACCCGCGAGGCCACCACCGCCTTTGGCCGCGGCGAATGCTTTGTCGAGCGCTACCTCGATAAGGCCCGCCACGTTGAGGCCCAGGTCTTGGCGGATAAGCACGGCAGTGTGGTGGTCGTCGGCACGCGCGATTGCTCCCTGCAGCGCCGCTTCCAAAAGCTCGTAGAGGAAGCTCCGGCGCCTTTCCTGAGCGACGAACAGCGCACCTCCATCCACGAGTCCGCCAAACGCATTTGCCGCGAAGCTGACTACTGCGGTGCCGGCACCGTCGAGTATTTGGTCGGCGCCGATGGCCTGATTTCCTTCCTCGAGGTCAATACCCGCCTGCAGGTGGAGCACCCCGTTTCGGAGGAAACCACCGGGCTGGACCTCGTGCGCGAGCAGTTCCGGATTGCCCAGGGCGAAAAGCTTTCGCTCGGCGAGGACCCGGCACCGCGCGGGCATGCCTTTGAGTTCCGCATCAACGGCGAAGATGCTGCGGCCGGCTTCATGCCCGCCCCGGGGACCATCGTCAAGTACTCCGAGCCTGCTGGGCCGGGCGTGCGCGTGGACTCGGGCGTCGTCGAGGGCTCCGTCATCGGCGGGCAATTCGACTCCATGCTGGCCAAGCTCATTGTCTGGGGCCCGGACCGCGAAACCGCCCTGCGTCGCTCCGCCCGAGCCCTGGCTGAATACCAGGTCGAAGGCCTGCCCACCGTGCTGCCCTTTGACAGGGCCATCGTTGCCGATCCCGCCTTTACCGCGGAAAACGGTTCCTTCGATGTCTACACCAAGTGGATCGAGGAGGCCTGGGATAACCAGCTGCCGCCGCATGAAGATTCCACCGATGCGGAAGCCGGCTCGCCGGAGGCCTCCCAGGTCCACACCGTGGAAATCGACGGCCGCCGCATCGAGGTGGCATTGCCCGCCACCTTTGGCATTACCGGCGCACGCAAGCGGAAAAAGCGCAAGGGTGCCGGCGCCAAGGCTGCGGTGTCCGGCGATGCCGTCACCGCACCGATGCAGGGCACGGTCATCAAGGTCAATGTGGAAGAGGGCCAAGAGGTAGAAGAAGGCGATATCGTCATGGTCCTTGAGGCCATGAAGATGGAAAATCCGGTCAAGGCCCACAAATCCGGCATCGTGACCGGCCTGGCGGTCGAGGCTGGCGCGTCCACCACCAAGGGCGCGCAGCTGCTGGAAATTAAGTAACCGTGCCAGCTAACCTGGAAGAATGACTGATTCTTCTCTTGGTGTTCGCTTGGCCAAGGAAGAGGACCGCGACTACCTTGCGGGCCTCTTCCCCTCCCATATCGCGGACTGGTCCCCCATCGTCGATGGCGGCGTCATCGCCTTGCCCCTTGCCGCCAACGAGGACCCAACCATAGAACCCGTGGGGGCCGCGCTCCTGCGCTACTACCCCGCCGCCACCAAGGGCCCAGCCTTCCTTGGGGACCCGGGCGCTGACCCGCTTGACGATGCCACCTGGCTCACCCCCTTCGATCCCGAGGACATCCCAGAACTCATCGTCGCCACCGACAGCACCGGCGACGAGGCTTCCCGCGCCCACGACCTGCTGGTTGCCAACGCTACAGACCTCGCGGCCGAACAAACCGCCCCCGGCATCGCGTCCGCCACGCCACTACCGGGCTTCGAGGAGCTCACCCAGGGTAAATTCTTCCGCCGCTTCTAATCTGGCACCTATCTCCTGCAGGCGTCCAAAACCTGCAGGAGATAGATTTCGACGAAGGTCTTGTGTTCTGCACCACAGTTGCTACTGTTGAGGGCTATGAAGATTTCCGCCTAGTACGACGTCCCTTGCACACTCATTCTTTAAAGGTGGACTCTTCATGCCGATTTCTTTTTCCCAACTCAGCCTGTCGTGGCCAGACGGCACACCCTGCTTTTCCCAGCTTTCCGGAACGATCCCTGACTCGGTTACTGGGATGATTGGCGATAATGGCTCCGGAAAATCGACCCTTGCTAAGGTCCTTTCCCACCAAATCGCACCGTCCTCGGGCACATTCACGGCGCCAGAGGTCACCTACGTGGACCAAGATCTTGGCTTGCGTGATTCCTTAACCATCGCCGAAGTATTCGGCGCGGCGGAAAAGATTGCCGCGCTCCACGCACTAGGAGCGGGAAATTACTCCGAGGAACTGCTGAAAACTATTGGCAACGACTGGGATATCGAACACAGGATTCACGCCTGCCTTCAAAACGCAGGCGTTCCCTACCCGCTAGATCGCACCATCGGTACGCTGTCTGGGGGCGAAGCGGTCACCATCGCGTTAAACGCCGCGTTTTTTGATCACCCAGACTTTGTCATCCTCGATGAGCCGACCAATAGCCTAGACGCAGAAGGAAAATCCAAGGTCACCGAGCTTATTTCCAGCTCTCCTACGCCCATCCTTGTCATTTCCCATGACCTAGACCTGCTCTCCCATGTCGAGCACATCGCAGAACTCTACGCGGGAAGTTTGCGGTTATTTTCCGGAAATTATCACGCCTACCGGGAGCCCATAGAAACCGAACAGCGCGCTGCCGAAGCAGAAACGCGCGAGGCTAAGGCCGAACACCGCAAGCAAGTGCGCGAGCGCGAGGCGATGCAGATGCGCATATCCAGGGACAATCGCCGCGCCAAATCCTTCTCGCACAACCACCGAAAGCCTGGAATGGCGATGGGAAATGACAAGAACCGCGCCCAAAATACCGCAGCTAAGCGGTCGGCTCAGGCATCGGGTTCGGTGAGGGAAGCATTTGCTGCCTATCAAGCTGCGCAAAACAAGATCCGCCCGGACGAACACGTCCACCTCGACCTTCCAGAAACGCAGCTACCCAATGGCACCCGGGTGCTCACCAGCAGCATCGTGGATATAACCGGCCCTGAGCATGTACGCCTTACGGGACCTAATGGCAGCGGGAAAACCACGTTCCTTAATGACGTTGCGCGGGGCGCCGTTGAGTACAGCGTGGAGTGCGGATATTTGCGGCAGAAAATCACCTTATCGGAAGATCGCACAATCTTAGAGATGGTCACAGAGGCCAACCCCACTGCTCCCCCACAGCTCATCCGCGACCAATTGGCGCAGCTGTTATTTCGCGATGACCAGGTGCACCGCCGCACCGGCCAGCTATCCGGCGGCGAACGCTTCCGCGCGAAATTTGCCCGAGTGCTTTTGGCCGAGCCCAGCCCTCAATTCCTCCTACTCGATGAACCCACCAATAATTTGGATATCACCACCATGAAGTGGCTCGTGCAGATCCTCGAGTCCTACGAGGGCGCGTACTTGCTGGTCAGCCACGATGAAGGTTTCTGCAAAGAGCTCAACTTAACTTCGCAGGTGCATATCTAGGCCCAGCTTCCGCTTTGTATTACTTCAACTAATACAGACTGTGCTACTGTTAGTGGTACAAAACAAGTGGAAGGAGGTAGCTCATGCTCATCACGCTCAACCCTGACGCGGATGCGCCGGTCTTCCAGCAGATTCACGACGAAATCGTGCTGGCCATCGCCCGCAGGCAGCTTTTCGACGGCGACAAGCTCGATCCCGTGCGCCAGGTCGCCGCGGATATTGGCATTAACCCGGCCACCGTAAAACACGCCTATGACCTGCTCGTTGCTGATGGCCTCGTCGAAACCGCGGGTCGCTCCGGATCGACCGTCCGGCCCGGCGCGCACACCGCGGCGCAAGAACAGCAGGTTCGGCAACGCCTGCGCCGCGTGGCAACCCTCGCCCGCGCTCAGGGCTTTTCCGCTGAGGAGCTCCACGGCTATCTCGATTCCACACTGAAGGAGCTCGCATGATTCTTACCGTCCTCATGGCCGCGACCACGCTGGTCATAACGTGGATAATGACCACAATCCCGGCGCTTGCGTCGCCAGGCGCCCCGCTCGGCGTTCGCGTTCCCCAAAGCCACCTTTCGGATCCCGTTGTGGTCGGTGCTATTTCTGGATTTAAGACTCGGACGTGGGTTGTGGGCATCGCAGCGACGGTTATCTCACTGTTCTACGTCAACCACTCGTGGGTGGCGGCCCTGTCTTCCCTGCTGGTCATTATCGGCAGCACGTGGGCTTACCTCTCCCAGCGCCGCTATATCATCGCGGCCAAGAAGGACGGCGACTGGTTCGACGGGGTAGAAACCGCGGTCAGCGCCCAGGTAGCGAGGCGAGAAGCCGACGCCATACAGGATATTGATGTGCCAACGCCGTCTTTTCCCTGGCTGACCATGTTGGGTTCCTTGCTGGTCATCATCGCCGGTGCACTCATCGTCGCCGCCCATTGGTCCGATATCCCCGATCCCGTGCCAGTGCACTGGGATGGATCTTTGGAGCCGGATAGCTGGAGCGACAAGTCCATCGGCAGCGTCTTTTTCATCACGTTTATCGCGCTGGGAATGTGGTTGCTTTTCGCCGGCATCTGCTGGCTTATCCAACGCACCGCGGTTCGTCCACGCTCGGAGCGCTCCATCAAGGCGCGGCTACGCAATCAGGCAAACCTTGCAGCCTCCAACGAAGCGATGGGCGTCCTGCTGCTTCTCATGTCCCTCGGGCTGGCGTTTATACAGATCACCGGCCCGGTACCGAGCTATCAGGACCTGGCTGGCTTTTCCTTTATCACCATGGTGGTGATGACCATTAGCGGCACCATAGCCATCGTGGCAATGATACTGCGCGCCCAATCGCAGCTCGAGGATCAGCTGCGCGGGGTGAAACTTCCGGATGGAGACAAAGAATCCCCCGATAATGACGAGCATTATAAGTGGGGGATCCTGTATTACAACCCCGATGACCCAGCGGTGCTGGTGGACAAGCGCCTAGGCGTCGGAGTGTCCTTCAACTACGCCACGTGGCAGGCGAAGGTCTTCCTTGCCGTCATGGCACTCATCATCGGGTCGATTGCTCTTCCATTACTCCTGATTTAGCCAATGCGGTCCAGGATGATCTGGCGCTCCTTATCCAGCGGGGCGTCGGTAATCTTAAAGCCCTGCTGCAAGGTCTCAAGGGAGCGCTCGAAGCGCTCTGGGGTTTCCGTGTGCAGGGTGAAAAGCTTCTGGCCTTTGGATACCTTCTCACCCTTGATTGTGTGCAATTCGATGCCCGCGGTTGCCTGTACCGGGTCTTCCTTCCGGGCGCGGCCAGCGCCTAGGCGCCAGGAGCTCACGCCGACGGACAGGGCATCAAGTTCGGTAAGGTAACCATCGAATTCAGCGATAACATCGTGGGTATGCGTAGCCACGGGAAGCTTGGCGTCTGGGTCTCCGCCCTGCGCCTTAATCATTTGCTTCCACTTATCCATGGCGCGGCCATCCTTGAGCGCCTTTTCCACGTCGGCATTGTGCACGCCGGCCGCTTCCAGCATCTCGCGCGCAAGGGCTAGGGTCAGCTCGACGACATCGCTTGGCCCACCGCCAGCTAGGACCTCGACGGATTCCTCAACCTCGAGCGCATTGCCCACCTTGCGGCCCAGTGGGGTGGACATATCCGTGAGCAGTGCAGTGGTGTCCGTGCCGGCGTCATTGCCCAAGTCCACCATGGTCTGCGCCAGCTCGCGGGCCAAGGTCTCGTCCTTCATAAAGGCGCCAGAGCCCACCTTGACGTCGAGGACCAACGACGAGGTACCTTCAGCAATCTTCTTCGACATGATGGACGAAGCGATAAGCGGAATAGCCTCAACGGTGGAGGTGATATCGCGCAGGGCATAGATCTTCTTATCCGCGGGCGCGAGGCCAGAGCCTGCCGCGCAGATGATGCAGCCCGGATCCTCCAGGATTTCCATCAATCGCTCATTGGAAATATCCGCCTGCCAGCCCGGGATGGCTTCCAGCTTGTCCAGGGTGCCACCTGTGTGGCCCAAACCGCGACCAGAAAGCTGCGGGACCGCGACGCCAAAGGCGGCAACGAGGGGCGCGAGCGGCAGCGTAATCTTATCGCCAACGCCACCGGTGGAGTGCTTGTCCGCAGTCTTCTTGGACAGGGAATCAAAGCTCATCGTCTCACCGGAGGCAATCATCGCCTTGGTCCACTGCGAGATTTCCTCGCGGTTCATGCCGTTGAGGAAGATCGCCATGTTGAGTGCGGCCATCTGCTCATCGCCCACGACCCCACGCGTATAGGCATCGATAACCCAGTCGATTTCCTCCGGGCTAAACACCCCCTTGTCGCGCTTGGTACGAATAACATCTACCGCATCGAATTTCTCTGCCATGACGACTCCTCCTGTAATGATTTGAAGACCGAAACATACAAGCACATAATGTGATTTACCACACTATATTTAGTGGTTGTACACTCCACCACGTCTAATTATTATTCCCTATAGAACATATGTCAATGAGTATTTTTCTTTTTGTTCTATTGGAGAATTAACGCATTCCCTCTTCACCCCCGTACAAAGAAAGTCCATACCGCAATGAACGCCACCCCGGATTCGCCTCCCACCGATGCCGAATTGCTCAACCTCGCTGAAGAAGCAGCCCACCACGCCTGGGCGCCCTATTCCTCTTTCCCAGTCGGTGCGGCTTTGCTGCTTGCCGATGGCCGCATTGTCACCGGCTCCAACGTCGAAAACGCCTCCAGCCCGCTAGGCATTTGCGCCGAACGCAATGCCGCCGCGCACATGGTCACCACCGCAGACGTGACGGCCACCGATGGCCACTTGCCTAGCATTCCGCAGATTAAGGCGGTTGCTATCGTCGGCTTAAAGTCCGCGCCTTGCTACCCTTGCGGTGCCTGCCGCCAGGTCCTGCGGGAGTTTAACTGCGAGCGCGTCATCGTGTCTGTCGATGGAAAGCCCCGAAGTCATGCCTTTGCCGAGATCCTCCCCCACTCATTTGGCCCAGAGTCACTCTAATTAAAAAGTCCCTTTAAAGAACGGTCAGAAAATATGGAACGCTTACAAGGATTGCTCGGCATCATCGCCATTCTCGCAGTGATCTACGTCCTGTCGAGCTCGCGTAAAAATATCAAGTGGCGCACCATTGGCGTGGGCCTTGTCCTGCAGGTGGTCTTCTGCTTCTTAGTCCTCGCGTGGGAGCCTGGATTCAAAGCCCTCAAGGGCGTCGCCAATGGGCTGACTAAGCTCACGGATTTTACCAACGAGGGCACCCAATTCGTCTTCGGCGGCCTCTTCGGTGATGACTTCGTTTTCGCCCTCAATGTGCTGCCCGTGATCATTTTCTTGGGCGCCATCATCGCCGCCCTGTACTACCTCCGGGTTATCCAGTACTTCGTGGAATACGTCGGATCCGCCATCAAGTGGCTCATGGGTACCTCCAAGGTGGAATCGGTCTGGGCCACCACCGTGATCTTCCTCGGCCAATCCGAGGCACCGCTGGTCATTAAGCCCTACCTGCCCAAGCTCACCCGATCCGAGCTTTATACCTGCATGGTCGGCGGCTTTGCCTCCGTGGCCGGATCCACGTTGATCGGCTATTCGCTCTTGGGCGCACCCCTGGAGTACTTGCTCGCCGCATCGCTCATGAATGCGCCGGGTTCCCTGCTCGTCGCCAAGGGCCTCATGCCAGAGACCGAAGAGACGAATCTCGACGCCACCGTTAAAGACGTCCGCGATACCGAATCGAAAAACATCATCGATGCCATCAGTAGCGGCGCCATGGCCGGCGGTAAGATCGCCATCTCGGTTGCCTGCCTGCTCATCGCCTTCATCGCCTCGATCGTGATGCTCTCTTCCATCCTCGGCGGCATCGGCTCCCTCTTCGGCCAGGATAACTGGTCGCTCGAAGGCCTCTTCGGCATCATTTTCGCCCCCGTGGCCTGGCTTATCGGTACGCCGTGGAACGAGGCCCTCGAGGTGGGTAACTTCATCGGCCAAAAGACCATCCTCAACGAGTTCGTTGGCTACACCGCTTTTGGTGAAAGCGTCGATGAGCTCAGCGATAAGGCCATCTTGATCTCTTCCTTCGCCCTCGCCGGTTTTGCCAACCTGTCGTCCATCGGTATTCAGATTGGTTCCATCGGCGGCCTCGTCCCTGAGCGCCGCGGTGAGGTGGCCAAGCTTGGCCCGCGCGCACTCTTCGGTGGCTTCCTGACCAATATGCTCAATGCCGCCATCGTCGGCGTCATCGTTGCACCCATGGTTCTCTAACCAGCGCGCCGTACTTAAAGCATAGAAATCCCCTCCCAGCTGGATATTCATCCAAGCCGGGAGAGGATTTACGCGTCCGCGCTAGATGGCGCCGCTATTTGATCACAGCGATGAGATCCCCACCTTCTACCTTGGTGGCCTGGCCAATGGCCACGCGGTCCACCACGCCATCCTTGGTGGCGGAAATGGAGGCTTCCATCTTCATGGCCTCGATGACTGCGACCTGGTCGCCGGCCTTGACCTCGTCGCCTGGCTCTGCCGTGGGGTTGACCACACCGGCGAACGGGGCCGCTACGTGGCCGTCGTTGGACGGATCCGCCTTCTCCACCGTGGCCACGGTGGACTCGGCGTTTTCATCGCGCACCTTCATCGGACGGATTTGGCCGTTGACGTTGAGCACGACATTGCGCATGCCCTTCTCATCCGGCTCGCCCACGGCGTTGAGGCGCACCACGATCTGCTTAAGGTTGGAGCGATCGGTGGAATCTTCTGGGAAGAAGTGCACCACCTTTTCTTCGCCTTCGGTCAGGCCGTAGAAGAAGGTCGTATCCGTCAGCGCCTCGGTATTGCCATACTTGCGGCGGAACTCGTTGAATTCCTCGAACTGCTTGGGGAAAAGCAGGCGGTTCAGGCTGGCGCGGCGCTCATCCGAGTTATCCGATTCCAGGTGCGGCTGCTCCTCTGCCGGGACATCGTTAATCTGCGCACCGGTTTCGGCACGGCCATCGAGGACCTTATCGCGCAGCTCCGGCCAGCCACCCGGAGGGGTGCCCAGCTGGCCGCGGAGGAACTGGTCCACGGAATCCGGGATATCGTACTTCGTTGGGTTGGCCGCGAAGTCTTCCGGAGCAACGCCGGTGCCCACGAGATGGAGCGCCAAGTCACCCACCACCTTGGAGGACGGGGTGACCTTGGTGGGGCGTCCCAGCATCTCGTTGACGGCGGCGTAGTTATCCTCGATGACCTCGAAGCGATCCGCCAGGCCCAATGCGACGGCCTGCGCGCGCAGGTTCGACAGCTGACCACCCGGAATCTCGTGCTTGTACACGCGGCCGGTCGGGCCAGGGATGCCGTTTTCAAACGGAGCGTATAGCTGGCGCACGGCCTCCCAGTACGGCTCCAAGTCCGAGACTGCTTGCAGGTCAATTCCGGTATCGCGCTTGGAGTTGGAGAATGCAGCGATGAGCGCGGAAAGCGAAGGCTGCGACGTGGTGCCGGCCAGCGGCGCCGAGGCGCCATCGACGATATCGGCGCCGGCGCGCGCCGCCGCGAAGTAGGTAGCGATCTGGCCACCGGCGGTATCGTGCGTGTGGACGTGGACCGGCAGGTCGAATTCCTTGCGCAGCGCGGTCACCAGGGTGTGCGCGGCCTCTGGGCGCAGCAGGCCGGCCATGTCCTTGACAGCCAGGATGTGCGCGCCGGATTCTACGATCTGCTCGGCGAGCTTCAAGTAGTAATCCAAGGTGTAGAGGTCTTCCTTCGGCGAAGAAAGGTCACCGGAATACGCCATGGCCACCTCTGCCACGGTGGTATTCGTCTCGAGTACGGCGTCGATGGCTGGGCGCATCTGGGAGACATCGTTAAGCGCATCGAAAATGCGGAAGACATCCACGCCGGACTTGGCCGCTTCCTGCACAAAGGAGCGGCACACCGAATCCGGATACGGGGTATAGCCAACGGTATTGCGCCCGCGCAGGAGCATCTGGATGTTCTGGTTCGGCATCGCCTCGCGCAGCAGATCCAGGCGCACCCAAGGATCCTCGTGGAGGAAGCGCATGGCCACGTCATAGGTAGCACCGCCCCACGCCTCCACGGAGAAGAGGTCTGGGGTCAGGCGCGCCACGGCCTCCGCCGCGGACACCAAGGCGGTGCTGCGCACGCGGGTGGCAAGCAGGGACTGGTGGGCATCGCGGAACGTCGTATCCGTGACCATCAAAGGCTCTTGAGCGCGAATCTTTTCCGCGTACTTCTGTGGCCCCAGCTCCAAGAGGTCATCGCGGGAACCGCGCGGGAGCGGTTCTTCCGCATTAAACTTCGGCAGCTTATCAAAGGGGCGCAGCGCGGTCGGCCTATCGCCATTGGGCTTATTCACGGTGACATCCGCGATGTACTCCAAGATACGGCCGGACTCATCTATAGCTGGTGGGGCCTTGAGCAGATCCGGGTGCTCGGTAATGAATCCGGTATCGACGCGGGTATTGACGAAGTCGGACTCATTGAGCAACGCGCGCAGGAAGCCGATATTGGTGGCCACGCCGGAGACATGGAACTCATTCAGCGCGCGGCGGGCACGGTGGACGGCCTGCTCGAACGTGGTGCCGCGGCAGGTCATCTTCACCAAGAGGGAGTCAAAGTTGGGCGATACTTCAGCGCCCACGGAGGTTGCACCGTCCAGGCGCACACCAGCGCCGCCCGGCGAGCGGTACGCGGTCAACGTACCCGTATCCGGGCGGAAGCCGTTATTCGGATCCTCGGTAGTAATGCGGCACTGCAGGGCGGAGCCGGTAATGGTGATATTTTCTTGCGACAGGTTGATGTCTTCCAAGGAAGCACCTGCGGCGATATTCATCTGCGCCTTGACGATGTCCACACCGGTAACCTCCTCGGTCACGGTGTGCTCCACCTGCACGCGGGGGTTCATCTCAATGAAGACGTGGTTGCCGCGCTCATCCACGAGGAACTCCACCGTGCCGGCGCCCTCATAGTTGATGTGCTCGCAGAAGTTCACGGCATCCTGGCAGATGCGATCGCGCAACTCTGGATCCAGCGAGGGCGCCGGAGCGATTTCCACGACCTTCTGGTGACGGCGCTGCACGGAGCAGTCGCGCTCAAAGAGGTGGATGACATTGCCCTGGGAATCCGCGAGTACCTGCACCTCAATGTGCTGCGGATTAATCACCGCGGTCTCAAGGTACACGCTGCCATCGCCGAAGGCCGCCTCGGCCTCGCGCGAGGCTTCTGCCGCCCGTTCGCGCAGCTCAGATTCTGATTCCACGTAGCGCATACCGCGCCCGCCACCACCGGAAACGGCCTTGACAAAGACCGGGAAGCTGAAGTCACCGGCGTCTGCTACCAGCTTATCGATGTCCGTAGTCGGCTCCGAGTCCTGCAGCGTCGGCAACCCCGCTTCCTTCGCGGCATTGACGGCTGCGGATTTATCACCGGTGAGATCTAGCGTGCTCGGGGTGGGGCCAATGAACTTAATGCCATTGTCCTCGCAAGCACGGGCCAAATCGGCGCGCTCGGACAAGAAGCCGTAGCCCGGATAGATCGCATCCGCTTCAGACTTCTTGGCAGCGCGGATGATTTCCTCGATATCGAGGTACGCCTTGACGGGCTGTCCCTCGTCACCAATGCGCACTGCTTCATCCGCAAAGGCGCGGTGGAAGGAGTTGCGATCTTCACGAGGATAGACGGCGACGGTCTTCGCCCCCGTTTCAAAGGCAGCGCGGAAGGCACGCACGGCGATTTCACCGCGGTTGGCTACCAAAATCTTGTCGAACGATGGAAGGGCGGAATTGGCCACTTGGGTGTTCCTTTCAACTTGGAAGACGCTGCGTTGCAACGTCCCCACTGGGGTGATCCGTCTCTCAGTTTAGAGATAAGGTTAGTTTTTATCATCCCTTTTTTAAAACGGAATTTTCTACACTCACCTGCAACTTAAACCCCACAGGGGAAATTTCTGCCAGTCAACCAGTAATAACAGGCCTAACAATTCTGCAAAGTCTGCAAATTTCCATCCGGCAAATTTTTCGCAGCCGCAGTTGCAACAACAGTCGCCGCAGTCGCAGTCGCGGCCACAACCACCACCGATGCCACAACCATCGCCACAGCTGCTACATGTGCATCCTCCTATGCAATACCTGAGGCGAAAATGCGACATCTGAGGGCGCGGGTTGCTCAGTTATACCGTAGGAGGATGCACATTTAACGCCGATAGATACACATATAACGCAGGAGGGATGCACAAATGCTCCCCACGCGAAGGTGGGGAGCATAGACGGTCCACTCAACGGCCCACCGCGGGACGCAAGCGCGCGGAGGCCGAGCGATTAGAAGGACTTCGGCGGAACGGAGCGCTGGTCTTCGCCGACGTATGCGGACAGCGGGCGAATCAGCGAGTTGTTCTCGTTTTGTTCCACGATGTGCGCGGTCCAGCCTGTGATGCGGGCCATGACGAAGATCGGGGTGAAGAACTGAATGTCGAACCCGAGGATGTGGTAGGCAGGGCCGGCAGGGAAGTCCAGGTTCGGCTTGATCTTGATCGAGGTGTTTTCCTCCATGGTCTTGGCCATGATGTCGTACATCTCGATCCACTTGGTCTGGTCGTGCTGCTCGGCCAACTCCTTGAAGGCGGCCTCCATGGTGGGAACGCGGGAGTCGCCGTTCTTGTACACGCGGTGACCAAAGCCCATGACCAGGTCCTTATTGGCCAGCTTGTTCTTGGTCCACTCCTCTACCTTGGCAGGATCGTCCACCTCGAGGAAGTTCTTCATAACTGCCTCGTTGGCACCACCGTGCAAAGGTCCCTTGAGAGCGCCGATGGCGGCGACGATGGCGGAGTAGGTATCAGACATCGTGGAGGTAACCACGCGTGCCGAGAAGGTGGAGGCATTGAAGGAGTGCTCGGCATAAAGGATGAGGGACTTATCAAAGGCCTCGATATCGGCGCGGTTGACCGCTGGGGAGCCTTCTTCATCGCCGAAAACCATCCACAGGAAGTTTTCGGCAAAGCCCTTCTTGCGGGACGGCTCGATGTAGCCCTCACCGCGGCGGCGACGGATATCGAGCGCGATGATGGTGGGGATCTTCGCCATGAGTTCGAGCGCGGTACGGCGCACGTGCTCGGAGTCCTTGGTGTATTCCTCCGCGTCCTGGGCACCGATGAAGGAAATGGCTGTGCGGAGTACATCCATGGGATGGCAGCTTTGCGGCATGGACATGATCAAGTCAATGAGGTGGCGGTCCAGGTGACGCAATGCCTTCTCACGCGCGGAGAAGCGGATGAGGGATTCTTGCCCCGGCAGCTTGCCATTCCACAAGAGGTAAGCGACCTCTTCGAAGGAGCAGTAGCGGGCCAGTTCTTGGACCGGGTAGCCGCGGTAGGTCAAAGAGTTGGTCTCTGGAACGACCTTGGAAATGGCGGTTTCATCGACAACGACACCGTAAAGGACCTTGCGGATTTCTGGGGTTTCGTTTTTCTTATCGGACATGGTCACTGGCTCCTTAGCTTTCAAAAGTGGGTTGGTAGCTGTCTTTGGAATAGGTGAATACGGACTGGTCAAACTCGTTGTATTCCTGGTAGCGGACCAGTTCGTACAGGCGGGAGCGGTGCTGCATGCGCTCTAACCACTCGGTCTGGATGCCGGTATCTTGCAAGTCGCGCAGGAATTCTTCGGTAGCGCCCATGGCCACGCGGAAGCTGGAAACCGGCCAGATCACGGCGTTGTATCCCAGACCATCGAGGGTCTGTGCTGATTGCAGCTCGGTTTTGCCAAACTCCGTCATATTCGCCAAAAGCGGCATATCTACGGCGGCGCGGAACTTTTCAAAGTCTGCGGGGGAATACAGCGCCTCGGTGAAGATGAGGTCCGCGCCGGCTTCGGCATAGGCCTTAGCGCGGTCGATGGCGTCATCGATGCCATTGACACCGGCGGCATCGGTACGCGCGCAGATGATGAAATTAGGATCGCGGCGCTCGTTGACGGCCGCGCTGATGCGGCGGACCATGACTTCCTTGTCCACCACTTCCTTGCCGTCGAGGTGCCCGCAGCGCTTCGGGTTGACCTGATCCTCCAGGTGGCAGCCGGCCAGCCCGGCATCTTCGAGGGCGGCGACGGTGCGGGCGGCGGACATAGGTTCGCCGAAGCCGGTATCGGCATCGACAAGCACGGGCAAGTCCGTAGCGCGCGCAATCTGCCCGGCGCGCTGGGCTACCTCGGTCAAGGTGGTCAGGCCGATATCGGGCAGGCCCAAATCATTGGCCAGCACCGCGCCGGATACGTAGACGCCGTCGAAGCCGCCGATGTCCTGGATAAGGCGGGCGGTCAGCGGGTTAAACGCGCCCGGCAGCGTGGTGATCGATCCGGATTCGATGGATTTGCGGAAATTCGCGCGCTTTTCTGCGTTGCTGATTGTAGAACCAAATAGTCCAGCCATTAGAAGATTCCCTCCGGTTTCTCGGGCGCGGTGGCAAGGTGCTCATCGCTGACCCGCACGTTGAGTTCGGTTAGATCGGTGAGGTTTTCTAGGTCTTGCACGGCGGTGAGGAAGCGCTCTTGCTCGGCCTCGTCGACGACGCCATCGGCAAGCTTTTTGAACTTGGCAATGTACTGCTCGCGGGCGAAGGAGCGGGCGCCCAGCGGGTGGGCGTCAGCTACGGCGCGCTCGTCTTCGATGACGGTGCCGTCCTTGAAGGTGATAACGGCCTTGCCGCCGAAGGCTTTTTCCTCAAGGTCGTTGGAGTGATAGCGGCGCGTCCACTCGGGATCCTCAACGGTGGAGATCTTCTGCCACAGCTCGATGGTCTCCGGGCGGTTGGAGCGCTCAGGGGAATAGGAGGTTTCGTGGTCCCAGACGCCATCTTCTAGCGCGACCGCGAAGATGTACATCACAGAGTGGTCCAGGGTTTCGCGGGAGGCGGAAGGATCCATCTTCTGCGGATCGTTCGCGCCGGTGCCGATGACGTAATGGGTGTGATGGGAGGTGTGCAGCACGATGGACTCGATATCCGCCGTCTTCAGGCCCTTATCCTCCAGCGTCTTTTTCAGCGCAAAGGCCATGTCGATGGGAGCCTGCGCCTGGTATTCCGCGGAGTGTTCCTTGGTGTAGGTATCCAGGATGGCGGTCTTGGCCTCACCGTTTTCTGGCAGGGGCACGGTGTAGGTGCGCTCTGGTGAATGCAGCATCCAGGCGATGAACCCGTCCTCGCCCTCCCAGATCGGTGCCGGGGCGCCCTCGCCGCGCATGGTGCGGTCGACGGCCTCGATGGCCATCTTGCCGGCGAAGGCTGGCGCGTAGGCCTTCCACGAAGAAATCAGGCCCTTGCGGGACTGGCGGGTTGCCGTGGTGGTGTGCAGCGCCTGGCCGACGGCCTGGTAAATCGTGTCCCTATCCAGGCCCAACATGGTGCCAAGCCCTGCGGCTACCGATGGCCCCAAGTGCGCCACGTGGTCGATCTTGTGCTCGTGCAGGCACATGCCTTTGACCAGGTTGACCTGGATTTCATAGCCGGTCGCGATGCCGCGGATAAGGTCGCGGCCGCTCAGGCCCTTATGCTGCGCTGCGGCAAGAAGCGGCGGAATATTATCGCCGGGGTGGGAATATTCGGCGGCGAGGAAGGTGTCGTGGTAGTCCAACTCGCGGACTGCGGTGCCATTGGCCAGTGCGGCCCACTCCGCGGAATAGGTGCCATCGATGCCAAAGATGGTGGAACCACCCTTGTCCACGGGGTGGGCTTCTGCCATAACTCGCGCGGATGTGACGGGGCCACGGGCAACGGAGGCCATAGCTACGGCGGCGTTATCGATGATGCGGTTGATGATCATCTCGGTGGTTTCTTCCGGGACCTCTACGGGGTCCGCGGCCACCTCGGCCACCTTGTACGCCAGGTGCTCCTCGTACGGGAAGTCCTCGGCGGATTTATGAGTGCGTACCTCATGGTTTTTCACTAGTTGCGTCCTCCTTCATCAAGAATGCGTTGCACATCACAGTAAATGCTTGCATGTGGTGCACGCTATAGGTAATGTTTGTGGAAATTAGCGGACTTCTTTTGTGAAATCTGCAAAACTTGTGATTTTCACAGCGCAGGGGACTTAAAGGAAGGACGGGGACGCATGACCAAGCACTATGCGGGGGCACGGATTCACGCTTTGCGCAAGCAGCGCGGGCTCACCCAGGTGGCGATGGCGAAGAAGTTGGGGTTATCCACGAGCTACCTCAACCAGTTGGAAAACGACCAGCGCCCGCTGACCGTCACCGTGTTAATGCAGCTAGCCCAGCGCTTTACCGTGGATCCCAGCTACTTCGCCGAAGACCGCGATATCCATACGATTACCGAGCTCCGCCACATCTTCCCCGATGCCTCTGAAGAAACGCTCTCGGATCTCGCCTCTCGCTTTCCCGAGTTGATGCCGCGGTTTGTTGATGTTGCTTCCCGCGCGCCCGCTGCGGACCCCTCCCCCTTTGAAGTGGTGCGGGATTTCTTTTATGACGCGCATAATTACATCCACGAGCTCGATGTGCTCGCAGAAGAACTCGCTGGCCAGTTGGGCGATCGCGTCCTGCGCCGCGGCCGGCTCGCCTCCCGCATGCATGAGGATCTGGGGGTTACGGTGCGCTTTTCCCGTCCCGGCCCTCGGCGCAGCTTCGACCCAGATACGCGCGAACTCTCGCTGCGCGATGGGCTATCTGAGGCGCAATTGGTCTTTGAAATGGCCCTGCAATACTGCTTACTTGCCTACGGCGATATCTGTGACAACCTCGTATCTGAACTGCCCGAAGGCGAATCCCAAGACTTAGCAACCCTAGGCCTTGCGCAGTATTTCGCGGCTGCTGTCACCATGCCCTACCAGCGCTTTCTCACGATGGCAGAAGATACCCGCTACGATATCGACCTGCTATGCAACTACTTTGGAACCGGGTTTGAAACAACCGCGCAGCGCCTTGCCACGCTCCAGCGCCCAGGGCTTAAGGGCGTGCCGTTTTCCTTCATCCGCACTGACCGTGCGGGCAATATTTCCAAGCGGCAGTCCTCTACCGCCTTTCACTTCGCGCGCTCTGGTGGATCCTGCCCCCTGTGGGTAGTCCACCGCGCCTTTGAAACCCCGAACCGCATTACCCGGCAGGTCGCCGCCATGCCGGATGGCCACGCCTACCTGTGGATCGGGCGTTTCGTGCAGGGAACCGCCAAGTCGTGGGGCACCCCGCGCAAGGAATTCGCGGTAGGCCTAGGCTGCGATATCACTCAGGCCGATCGCATCGTCTATGCCGATGCCCTGAACCTGGACAGTTCCGCCGCCACCCCGATTGGCCCAGGCTGTACGGCCTGCCCCCGCGAATTCTGTCCGCAGCGCGCCCTGCCGGAGGCAGATAGGCCGATCAAAATCGAGCTCAACCGCACTGCGGAGCATGCTTACTCCACGTTCTAGGAACGAGGTTTACTCCAGGTCATCGTGGGCCACCAAGCGGCGGGCGGCCTCAGTGATGGTGCCAGAAAGCGATGGGTAGACCGCAAAGGAATCGGCCAGCTGGTTCACCGTGAGCTGGTTGGTCACCGCCATAGCGATGGGCAGGATGAGCTCGGAGGCGGTCGGCGCGACGATGACGCCGCCAATCACGCGGCCGGAGGTAGCACGGCAGAATAGCTTGACAAAACCGTGCTGCAGCGAACGCATCTTTGCACGCGGGTTGGTATTGAGCGGCATGGTAATGGCGCGGGCGGCGACCTCACCGGCCTCGATCTCGGCCTGGGTAAAGCCGACCGCGGCGATCTCCGGGCGGGTAAAGACCGCGTTAGCCACGGTCTTCAGGCGCAGCGGCGAGACGCCTTCACCGAGCGCGTGGTACATCGCCACGCGGCCCTGCATCGCGGCTACGGAGGCAAGCGGGAAGAGATCGGAGCAGTCACCGGCTGCGTAAATGCCGGCAATATTGGTGCGCGAGACGCGGTCTACCTGGATGTGACCAGACTTCGCGGTTTCCACGCCCACGTTTTCCAGCTTCAGATCCTTGGTATTCGGGACGGAACCAATGGACATGATGACGTGCGAGCCGTGAATCTCGCGCCCGTCTTGCGTGGTGACCAGCACGTTGCCGTCCTCGGTGCGGTTAACGGTTTCCACGCGGCAGTTCTTTTCCAGCTCCACGCCGCGCTCGCTCAGCACGGTTTCGAGGACGTCGGCGGCATCGGCATCATCATGCGGCAAGATGCGATCGCGCGAGGCCACCATCGTAACTTTGACGCCCAGCTCAGCGAAGGCGGAGACAAACTCGGCACCGGTGACACCGGAACCCACCACAATGAGGTGCTCCGGCAGCTCGGTAAGGTTATATACCTGCTGCCAGGTCAGGATGCGCTCGCCATCCGGCTGGGCGCCGGGCAAAATGCGTGGGGTGGCGCCGGTAGCCACCAAGACGAGGTCCGCATCCAGCGTCTCCTCGTGTCCATCCTCATTGAAGACCGCGGTGACCTTGTGCCCACCAAAGGCATCGGCCTGCTGATCCTCCGGGAAGTGCGCGCGGCCATCGATAACGCGGGCACCCAGGGAATCCATGGTATTGCGTATATCACCGGATTGCTTAGCCGCCAAGTCCTGCACGCGCTGGTTCAGCGCACTGATGGAAAGCTGCGCCTTGCCGATGCCCTCGTTCAGCTCCATGTCATCCGCGCGGCGCAAGTCCGTTTTAATATTGGCGCCGGCGATGAAGGACTTGGAGGGAACACAGTCCAAGACCACGCTATTGCCGCCCATGCCTTGGTCTTCGATGATGGTGATTTCCGCGCCGTACTTGGCGCCAGCCAGCGCTGCCTCGTAGCCCGCCGGGCCACCGCCGATGATGACAATTCGCTTGGTCTGGTTCAACACGCAATTGCTCCTTTATAGGCTCCACTTTTAAAGTCGCCTACGAGTCTAACCCGTAGGTAACCCCAGCGCGTTAGTCCGCCTGCGCATTCTCCCCCATAAATTGCTCGACCACAGCCCCGAAAAGCTTAATGCCCACACCAATTGCCCGCTCATCCACGATGAGGTCGCCCATGTGCAGATCGTGCTGCTCCCCCTCCCCGGACCAGCAACCAAGGCGCGCCATGGAACCGGGCACCTTTTCCAAATACCAGGAAAAGTCCTCGCCGCCGGAAGACTGCGGGGCCTGGACCACGGCTTGCGGGTCGATGGATTGTGCGGCAGAAGCGAGCATGGCGGTAGCGACGTCATCGTTAAGCACCGGCGGCACGCCGCGATTATAGGACAATTCGTGTTCTACCCCCACCGGCGCGAGGATCTGATCCACTAGCTCCGCGAAGAGCTCCTGCATCTGGCGCCAGATGGTGATATCGGCGGTGCGCATCGTGCCGGTCAGCATGCCAGTTTCCGGGATTGCGTTAGGAGCGTAGCCGGAATTGACCTGGCCAAAGACCAAAACCGTGCCGGTGCGCGGATCAACGCGGCGAGACAGCAGCGCCGGCAGCTCCGTAATAACCTTGCCCAGCGCATAGACCACATCCGCGGATAGGTGTGGGCGCGAGGTATGCCCGCCCGGGCCCTTGATCTTGAGCTCCACCACGTCCGTTGCCGAGGTAATGGCCCCGGCGCGGATTCCGATGCGCCCCACGCGCAGCTTCGGCTCGGCGTGGATGGCGAAGATGGAATGCACGCCTTCTAACGCGCCCCAAGAAATAACGTCGGTGGCCCCGCCGACCCACACTTCCTCCGCCGGCTGGAAGATGACGCGAATGCCCAGCTCCAGCTCATTAACCCGCTGAAAATCCGCCAGCGCGCAGGCCAAACCGAGCGCCACGGTAGTGTGCACGTCGTGACCGCACGCGTGCATGGTCCCCGGCTTCTCAGAGGTAAACTCCAGCCCAGTTACCTCGGTAATGGGCAGGGCATCGATATCGGCGCGGAAGGCCAAGCGGCCAAGCTCTGTATCCGGGCCGATATCCACCATGAGGCCGGTGTGCGGGAAGCGCTGCGGCTCAAGCCCGTAATCCGCAAGGATATTCGCGATGTAATTGGTGGTTTCCACCTCTTGGTTCGCCGTTTCCGGATTGCGGTGGATATGGCGCCGCCACGCAATGACCTCCGCACGGTGAGCATCGAACCACTCGTTAATAAACTCCGAGATCACGCGCACGCCTCCCTGTTGCTGGACTATCTCTTGGAGGCAGTCTACAACTAGACCATGCGGTTCAGTAAGTCAGGGTGGTTAGCCTCGCGCATTACTAAAGCGTCGCTGGTTGATGTAGTCCTGCGGAAAGGGCGCCACATCTTCTACCCCGAGCACGGCGGAGTCTGCCAAGTGGCCCTCCACCACGTCCCCACCGGCCGGCAAGAGGACCGCCGGCGGGATTTCTAAAGCCAGCGCCAGCTTGTACACCGTGGATAATTGCGGGTCCGCCATGGTGTGTAAGCCATTTTCATTGCGTTCCAGATTGGAAATCTGGCTGCGCGATACCCCCGAAATATCCGCAAGCACTTGCTGGGATACCCCGCGCCGCTCGCGCACGCGGCGCAGCTGTTGCGAAAATCCGTAGCCGTAGCTCGACCACATTAGTTGAATAAAACTCACGATCATTTCCCCCTTTGAAAGCCACCTTCGGGCTTTCAGGGAGAAATACTAGCTTAAAGATCGATATTGCGCGGGCCGTAGAGGCGATCGCCGGCATCGCCAAGCCCCGGCACGATATAGGCATCCGCATTGAGCTCGGGGTCAATGGCGGCGGTGACGAGGCGGACGGGAGGCCCGATTTCTCCAGCGCATCCACGCCATTTTGGGCCGAGACCATGCAGATGGCGGTGATATCGGTAGCGCCGCGGGCGGCCAAGAGGCGCAGGGCGTGCAGCAGGGATCCGCCGGTGGCCAGCATGGGATCAACGACGAAGACGGTGCGCCCGGTGAGGTCTTGCGGCAGCGCCTCCAAGTACGGCACGGGCTCGTGGGTTTCTTCATCGCGCGCCATGCCAATGAAGCCGACCTGGGCATCTGGAATCATCGACAGGGCGGGATCCACCATGCCGAGCCCGGCGCGAATGATGGGCACGATGATGGGTGGATCCTGCAGGCGGGTGCCTTGTGCTGTGGCAACCGGGGTTTCGCAAGCGAAGTTTTCTACCGCCAAATCGCGGGAGGCTTCATATACGAGCATGGTTCCCAGGTCCTTGAGCGCAGCGCGAAAAGCGGAGTTATCACTGCGCGCATCGCGCATCAGGGTCAGGCGGGAAGCGGCAAGCGGGTGGTCTACGACGTGGATATCCATGCCCACTACTTTAAACTTTTTGGGAACCACTTGGGCCATTGGCCAGTCCAATAGGGCATGAGACCATTTCAGATAGATACCGCCCACGCCCGCCATTTAGCCCGTGACCTGCATGCAAACGCGCAGGGAGACAATCCACCCCACCCGGCATTGCCCGAAGATCCGGCCTTTACCGGGTTCAATGAAGCGGTCCATGCCGCCTTAGACAATATTGGGGCGCGGATGACCATGCTGCGCCACGATATGGGGCACATCGCGCAGTCTTCCTTCCAGATGTCGCGCGAGGCGGAAGACTCCGATGCGGCGTTGCGCGACTTACTCGGGGCGGCGATCTAAGTGCTTGCTACCGCCATTAAAAATATCGCCGCGCTGCAGCCTTCGCCGCTTCCCGATGTCCAACTTCCCCGCGTCCCAGATCTCTCCGCCGCCCAACCGCTGGCGGATATCGCCCACGGCGATGCCTCGCAGCTTATCGCTGCCGCGAACCTCCTCACCGGCGATAACGAGACCATCTCCGCAGTACTCAACCAGGCCCGCGGCCTCGTTACGGCGGCTGCCAGCGATATCTTTGGCATCGGCACGCGGCTCATCCAAGCCGCTGCGCCCATCGCGATGGGATTAATCTCCCTTGATCCCGCCTCCCGGGCTGCAGCGCTTGCGTCCCTTCGCACCATGATAGACGAGCACATTGGCTTGGCGATGGCCCGGGTCAACCGCCTGAAAGACGAGCTCACCAATGCCGCCTCGGCCCTGTTGCCCATCTCCCAGCGCCCAGTGGAATCCGCCGTGGGCCAGCCCCAGCAGCTAACAGCTGCCGCGGCGACGCACACGGCCGTGGCCCCTCCATCAGAACTGGACCCTGCTCCCACACCGAACCCGCCGGCGGGTACCGAAGCCGGCTCGGATGCGGGCCGAGCGGCCGTGGCCGCGGCCAAAAGCCAATTGGGCCAACCTTATACTTGGGGCGGAACCGGCAATGGTGGCTTTGACTGCTCGGGGCTTACCCAATGGGCCTATTCCCAGGCGGGGTGGATATACCGCGCACGGCGGACCAGCAGGCCATCGGCAAGCAGGTCAGCGCCGATCAGCTCCAGCCCGGCGATCTGGTGGTCTGGGATGGCCATGTGGCGATGTATTCCGGCAATGGCGAGATCGTGGAGGCCGGCGACCCCGTGCAGACCAACCCGCTGCGCACGAATAATATGGGCATGCAATTTAAGGGCTTTTGGCGGCCGACTGCCTGACAAGGCCCCGGCAATTCCGCGCGGCAGCTGGGGCGTTGGGTAGACTAAAAGGCCATGAGTACCCGTGCGATTGTGCCTATTAAGCTCTCCTTGACTGAGGGCGATTTTTATACCCTCTGGGCGCCCAAGTGGCGCGAAAATGGCTCCGAATGGCAAGCCTTTTTGGGCGACGATGACTCCGTCTTGGTCTTCGACTCCCCCGCTGAGATGCTGTGCTACCTGGAGTCCGATGCCAAGCATGACCTGCTGGATCACCCGCAGTGGGAGCAATTTTCCGCCCGCCCGGCGCACCGCGTCACCCCAGCCAAGCGCGATGAATACGATCTCATCGGCATGCCGGAAGCCCTCGCCGGCCGCCCCAGCCACGCCAATGTCTCCACCGTGGCGCGCGACCTCGAGGTGGCATCCGCGCTTGCCGATGTCGCCGCTGCCGAACAGACCACCATCTTCTTCGCCACTCACTCCATCCTGCGCAACGTCTCCCGCGGCGCCGATCACTACTCCGGCGAGCAGGGTATGAACGAGTGGACCGGCGTCGGGCGGGTCATCTTGACCAACTGGAAGAAGGTCATCGCGGATCTGGATAAGCACGTCCGCGTGGTTCCGAGCGATGAATTCGACGCCGCCGCTATCTCCGATGCCGAAACCCGCATCTCCGAGGCAGCGAGTGCCGCCGACGCTGCCGCCAAGGAAGCCGAAGAAAAGCGCAAGGCCGCAGCAGATGCCGCCGACCCCTATGACGAGTCCCCCTGGGCCGCCGCCGGAATCGACCCGATTAAAATCACCGCGCAGTCCAAGTCCGTCTACACGCTGCGCACCTACTTGGACGGCAATCCCATCTTCTTAGGCAAGTGGGGCGAAATCTTTACCTTCGATTCCTCCAAGACGCTGGTGCGGTGGCTCATCGATAATGATGACCACGACTTGGCGCGTGTCTCCACCTGGCAGGACGTCGTCACCGCCGCCAATGCCGGTGAGCTAGAGGTCCAGGTCCACCCGGATAACCAATATTCCTTTAATGGCATCGTGCGCGATATTGAAAAGGGACCGGAAGCGGTCGACTCCGACCAGCTAGCCCGCTGCTACGAGGTCTGCGCCGATGCCGCGGACTGGGCCGGGGATGATTCCATTAATTCCTATATGCTGGCCAATCCGCGTTTGCAGGACTACCTCGGCTACATGCTCGGTTCCACCGAACACGCAGGCTACGTCCCGTCCAAGCCGTATAACGAGCATGCCGAGTCTTGGAAGGGCCTCGAGAACATGCTAATTAAGCGTTTTTCCCGCTTTTAGTTTTCCTCTGCTCTGCGGACTACCGGCCCTAGCGACCTCAGCTGCCGGTAGCCGCTGCTAACCGAAGACCGCCCCAGCCCAACCGCTCCTCAAAGTGGAGCGTGGACTGGGGCGGTTGCTGCATTTTCACCTACACCCCAATCCGCAAAACGTGCGGCTAGAGGTGAGAGCCGAGGTGCTCGATAAGATCTGCCAGCATTCTGCGCGACTGGGGCGCACGCGGGCGTACCTGATCGAAGCCGTGATAGGCGCCTGCATACACATCAAGTGTGGTCTCGACTCCGGCGTTCTGCAGTGCGGTAGCAAAGGCTACGGATTCATCATGAAAAAGGTCGATGTCTCCCACGCCGATCCACGTGGGCGGCATCCCCGAGTGATCCGAACGCGTCGCCGGCGATGCATACGGTGGCAGCGGGGTTCCTAAATGGTCCTTGCCTAAGTACATATCCCAAGCGCCGCGATTTAAATTCGGAGGACAAATAAACTGCCCCACCGCACCCTCTTTAACAATGGTGCGGTGATCAAGCATTGGATAGACCAATCCAAGCGCTCGAATGGAATGACCTTCATCCACCGTGCGCTGGGCAAGGCCTGCGGCCAAGCCACCGCCGGCGCTATCGCCAGCGACCGCAATGCGCGAAGTATCCGCGCCTAAAAGCTCGCCATTTTCCTGCATCCAGCGCAAAGCGGCATAACACTCTTCCAGATCCGCAGGAAAAGGTTCCTGCGTGGATTTGTGATAGCGCGGCGCGATGACAATGGCCCCCAGCTCCGATGCGATGAGCGAAGTTTGGGGATCATGCATCGCGGGACCACCGAGCAGGTGACCTCCGCCGTGAATCCACATCACCACGGGACGTGGCTCGGCTGGCGCTCCATCTCCGCGTGGAGTAATAACGCGGGCACGGAATGCTTGGCCTTCAAAAGAACAAGATAGCTCTTCGATGTCCACCGGACGCCACTTCGGACGTGCCACGTCCATATTGGCAAATAGCCTGCTCGTTCGAGCGAATCGATCACCCGAAAGCAAGTGCAGCGGCAAGTACAGTAATGGGCTGCGAAGCTCAGGAGCAACGCTGCGTAGATAAGGACGGCGGCTCTTTATATATGCCGCCGCCCCTACTACCGCGCTACCTGCAGCGAGAGCTTTCAGCGCCCGCATTAAAAGTCGCGCAGGATGCGCTGTGCCAAAGGCTCAGAGGATGCTGGGTTCTGGCCCGTGTAGAGGTTGCGGTCAACCTCGACATAAGGCTGCATCGGATCGGTCTGCTTGAAATCAGCGCCGAGCTCGCGCAGGCGGGTCTCAACAACCCACTTGGCAGCGGCGATGGTCTCCTCGCCCTCTTCGGCGTTGGTAAAGCCGGTCATGGTGTAGCCCTTGAGTGGCCAGTTGTCATTGTCCAGCGCGAGCAATGCAGCCGGTGCGTGGCATACCAGGGACAGTGCGCGACCGGACTCGATGCGCTCCTGCAGCAGCTTGGCGGAGTCCTGGTCATAAGCCAAGTCCTCCATCGGGCCGTGGCCGCCGGGGTAAAAGACGAGGTCGTAGTCGGCTTCCTTAACATCGGCCAAGTTCAGTGGGTCTTCCAGGTCTGGACCGATTTCTGCGAGGTAGTTCTCCTGCTCTGCGCGGTCGCCCTCAGACAATACCTCGAGGCTGTACTCGTCTACCACTGGAGCCTTCGCGTTCGGCGTAGCAAAGTCGATATCCCAACCAGCGTTTTTAAAAACGCGGTGCGGAGCAATGAGCTCCTCGGCCCAGTAACCGGTAGGGCGGGCGCTGCCATCAGCAAGCGTCCACTTATCAGCGGCGGTAACAACGAATAGTGCGGAAGGCATGTCTTCCTCCTTTTTGTAGATTAACTCTCTATTACTCTTCGGAAGCGTTGTCATTCAGGTTCACTGAGAACCCGGAATCTTGGAGCGACTCCTCAGTATCGGGACCGGCAAGTTCCGGATCGGAGAGGTCCTCGTAGGCCGGAAGGACAACGGTCTCAAGGATACGCTGCCTTGTCTCCTCCGTGCCGAAAATATTTTCAATCGCCTTCACAGTGAGATCGAAAAACTCCTCCAAGCCGTATCCAAAGGTCTCGCTCAATGCGAGAAATTGCCTGCTCAGAGTGGAATCGCCGGAAGAAACGGAACAGGTAAAGCCAAGCTGCTGCAACAGCGGCAGCGGATGATCCGTCAGTTCCTCAACGTCGTCCACGGGCGAAAATACCAATGGAATGTGTCGGTCGCGGATCCATCCGGAGGCCTTGCCTGGGCGGATTCCATCGACATCGGCGGTGAAATCATCAATCATATTCACCGGTCGCAGCAAGCGGTTCACGCCGGCCTGCGCCGCGCTTTCGGTGGCTGCGAAATCCTCACCCACCGCGATTTGGGTAGGCAGGTACTTCGTACGGAACTCCGCCGCTGCGGCAGCATTCCCCTCCAGCAGGGTGTAGCCAGCAATGCCCGCGGCGTCCTCAGCATTAGCCGCCGGCTCTGCCGCCTCGAGGACAAACCGTACCTCGAGTTCTCCGAAGCGTTCCGCGGCCACCTCGCGCACGACTGCGGACGTATCGAAAGAGTAAGCCGCGGGGTTGAGCTGCAGCTCGGCGTAGACCACGTGGTCATCGGCAAGCTGGGCACACTGCTCGCGAATATCCGCGTTCAATTCCTCCGCGGTGCTGGCCTGCGAGCGAACCGGTTCCCACAGGGATACCTTTGGAAGTTGTTCCACCACGCTCTCGGCGGAATCCTTATTTTCGGGGCTAATTAATGGTGCATCATGCATGCGCACCATCGTAGGTATCTGCCCGAAGTTGCGCCATGCAGCGTCCTACTTGCGCGGCTTCCTCTTGACCACTTCTGCGTTGGCGAGCTCGTCATGGGAACCGCGCCGGTTGTTTTCCTCATTAATGGTGGTTGTGTGCACCACCGCGCCCACCAGTCCCGCCAATTGCCCAATTCCCGGGACCACGTTGATAAGGCGCCACCACTGGCGCTTTGCGGACTGGCTGAGGCTGAGCTTTTTCTTCGTATCCACGTCCCGCACGGTGTACCCGGCAAGAATTTTTGCTGGGCTGGCACCCATCCACACCTCGCTGCCCACAACGTAGACCACCATCACGATGCAGGCGACGACGTAGTACAAAGTGTCCGCATCCACGAGCTCGTCTACGCCCGCAGCAAACGCACTGCTGATGCCACCGGCCAAGAAGAAATCCACAATGCCCATGCCAATGCGCGTACTTTGCGATGGCCGTTCCTGTGCCTGGTGCTGGAACGGCGCCGGCGCGGCAGCGAACGACGGCGACATTTGCTGCTGCGATGATGCGTGCTGACCGAATGGGTTGTGCGTGTACGGGGAGCTATACGGGCTGGGTTCGGCAAAATCCGGCGCCTGCTCCGGACCACCCTGCGGTTGATTGTGGAAGCTCGGCTGCGGGCGCGGCGCCGGAGACCACTGCCCCACCGAACTCAGCGTGCCGAGCTCGCCCCACGTCGGGCGAAGACCTGTGCGCAATGCTTCATCATATTCGGCCCTCTTCTTCGCCGAACCCAAAATGCTGGATGCTATGCGCAGCTGGACACGTCGCGGCTCATCGGGGTTATACCCTTGTTGCCCGAGCTTGATATCTTTTGCTTCCAATAAAACGAAAAGCTCATCCTCGCCACCACTGCGGTCGAGGTCCCACTTTTCGTAGAGATCTGGGGCAATATCATCGGCGTTCATAGTGGAGCGTGTCAAGTTGTTTGTGTGTGGGGTTAGGTTTATAGGTATTTGTCGAAGCGGTCGGGAAAGGCCACGGCCATTTGGTTGATGGCTTGTTTCCAGCCGGATACTCGTGCTCCTTCCACGAGCCTGCTGGCTGTAGCTGAGGCTCGTTTGCCTTGCTTGGCCCTCTTTAAGGCTCGTTTGTCTTCAATATTGCAGATCATCAACCACAGCGTCTTTAACGCGGATTCATCGTTAGTGAACTGCACCCTGTTGCGGGTGGCTTTACGCAGCTGATTGTTAAACGATTCAATCGAATTCGTCGTATAGATAACCTTCCTAGCCGCTGGAGGAAACTGCAAAAATGGCACGAATCTATCCCACGCATCCTCCCAGACCTTGACCGACCGAGGGTACTTCACACCCAGTTCAGACTTTGAAAATTCCTTCAACGCCGCTTGCGCCGTGGATTCATCGGTAGCTGTATACACCTTCTTCAACGCTGCTGATACGCTCTTGCGGTCACCATAAGATACCCACCTGTTGGCAGCGCGAATTAAATGCACGATACAGGTTTGGACCATTGAATTCGGCCATGTTGCCTCTACTGCCTGTGGCAAGCCTTTCAGCCCGTCACAGCAGACAATAAAGACGTCTTTGACCCCACGGTTAGATAAGTTGGCACATACATGTGCCCAAAACGATGCGCCTTCTTCTTTGGCAATCCACAATCCCAAAATATGCTTGATCCCGTCGAGGTCCACCCCGATTGCCATATAGGCAGACTTGTTGACAACCCTGCCACCATCGCGGACTTTAATGCGCAACGCATCCAGGAAGATAACGGGGTAAAACTCTTCTAGCTGGCGGTTTTGCCAGACCATGACCTCATCGAGGACGGCATCAGTTACTGCAGAGATTGTTTCATGAGAGATATCTACCCGCAGTGCAGTAGCCATATGATGCTGGATATCCCGAATGGTCATTCCGCCGGCATATAAGCTGACAATCATATCGTCAACATCTGTCAGCCGCCTAGAGCCTTTAGGAACCATCGTAGGAACAAATGTGCCGTTTCTATCTCGTGGAACATCAATGCTTACTGGCCCGTAATTAGAATCTACGGTTTTCGGATACGTCCCATTGCGGTAATTATCCGTTCCAGCAGTAGCTTTAGCTGCTCTATCACCGGATGCATAACCCAGGTGGGTATCCATTTCCGCGTTCAGCCCGCGGGTAATTGAAGCTTGCAACATACCGCGAACCAAATCATTGGCATCCGTGGTGGAAGTGCCTAGCTCATCAATAAGTTTCGCCATCTCAGGGTTAGCAAGAAGCTTCTTTTCAATCGCATCAATCTTGGCCTTATCAGCCGGATCTCGTCGTGCCACACTAGTCATTCTGGCTTATCTCCTTATGCAGGTTGGGAACCTACACACAAACCATTAGACACTCTCTCATAGTGTCCTATCTTAAAGGTAAAGAGCGCGGCGGCCCTCACCCGTAGGGAGGATTTTTATTTCCGGCGGAAAAGCTTCGTCGCGCCCACAGCCGCAGCGCCCAGAGCGGCGCCCACACCGAAGACCGCACCTGCTGGTGCACCCTCGCGCACCTCGTTGCGCACGCGAATAACGGCAGGTTCTGGAACCGGCGGGTGCGCGTACTTCAGGGATTCTGCGGTCGTCGCGGTCCATGCGGAAATATACAGCACCACGCGCCACACCAAGTACATGACAATCATCAGGACGATGACCGGGCCAAAGACCGCACCGGCCGGGCTGCCGGTGGCAGAGGCCATGATCACCGTGGACAGCTGTTTAATGGCCTCGAACGCTACCGCACCGATGGCGGCACCGATAAAGCCGGACTTCTTAGGCACCTTCGTGCGCGGCAGGATCATAATCAGCCACCACATGACGATGAAGTTGGCGATAAGTCCCAGCAACAAGCCGCTGAAGAAGAAGACATAACCCATGCCGGGGAAAGAATCGATACCTAAGAGGTCAAATATCTTCTGCGTAAGGCCGGAGGAACCCGCCGCGGTCACGCCGAAGGCGACGACAAAGGCAATGATCAGGCCGATAAGCCCCAGAAGGTCAGAGAACTTCTTTTTCAGGAAGGAGCCGCCATCATTGGCATCGATGCCCCACATGGCGGAAATGCCGATGCGCAGGTGGTTCATCCACCCCAGTCCGGACCACAGAGTAGTCAAACCACCAATACCGAACATGGCGCCGCGCTGGTCGATGGCCGTATCCAAGATCTCATTGACCGACTCGCTGAGGTTCCCGTCAATGGAGTCGGTGATATAGGACTGGAGATCATTGAGTAGGTCCTCACGGTTAGCAAGGACAGCGGCGATGGTGGCCACCAGCAGCATCGCCAACGGGAAGATGGACAGGACCGAGTAATAGGTAATGCCAGCAGAAAACTGGTTGCCGCCCTCTGCGGCATAGCGCTCCTGCATGCGCATGAGGTGGTCAACAAAGGGCGATTTACGCCGTACCTTATCTATCGCTCCCGGATCATCGGCGTTCGCACGCTCGATGCCGTAGTGGTCCGTCTTCTTAGATGAGGATTGCGTGGTGGTGGACACGTGCTTCCCTTCTTGTTCGCACAGCGCTTATCCCGTATAGCGTAGCTGGCAAACACCCACTTGTCCCTCGGTGGGGTGGGTTAAGGGGTACCTACTACCTGCGCGGGCGAGGAAGGAAGCCGACTTTTTCATAGACGGCATCGACAAGCGGCTGCGCTACTTCCTGTGCGGTCTGGGCACCGCGCTCCAAGATGCGCTCCAGCTCGCCACGATCCGCCATGAGCTCGTCATAGCGCTGCTTGAGCGGCGTGGTGAAGGCCTCGAGCGCCTCCGCGGTATCCACCTTCAGGTGCCCGTAGCCCTTACCGGCGTACTTTTCCACCAAGGAGTCGATGGACTCGCCGGTCAGCGCAGACTGGATGACCAGCAGGTTCGATACGCCCGGCTGGTTTTCCCGGTCGAAGGCGACCGAGCCCAGGTCATCGGTCACGGCGGACTTAATGCGCTTGGCAGAGGTCTTCGGGGCATCGAGCAGGTTGACCAGGCCCTTCGGATTCGGGCCGGACTTGGACATCTTGGACGTCGGGTCCTGCAGGTCATAGATCTTCGCCGCGCCCTCTGGAATGAACGGCTCTGGCACGTGGAAGGTCTCGCCGTATTTATTGTTGAAGCGCTCGGCCAGATTGCGGGTGAGCTCCAAGTGCTGACGCTGGTCCTCGCCCACTGGCACGTAATCCGGCGAGTACAGCAGGATATCGGCCGCCATCAGGATGGGGTAGGTAAAAAGACCCACCGAGGTGCGATCGGCGCCGCGCTTGGCGGATTTATCCTTGAACTGCGTCATGCGGGAGGCCTCACCGAAGCCGGTCAGGCACTGGAATACCCAGGTCAGCTCCGCATGGGCGGGCACGTGGGACTGGACGAAGAGGGTGGATTTCTCCGGGTCGATGCCCAGCGCGATGAGCTGTGCCGCACCGGCCATGGTGCGGTTGCGCAGCTCCTCCGGATTCTGTTCCACGGTAATCGCGTGCAGATCCGGGATGAAGTAAAAGGCATCGTAGCCTTCCTGCAGATCGATCCACTGCTTGAGCGCTCCCAAGTAATTTCCCAAGTGATAGGAATCAGCGGTGGGCTGAATGCCGGAAAGTACGCGGGATGCAGAATTAGATGCAGTGGAATCAGTCATGTCAGGTAATGTTACTCCGTCATTTTTGCTTGTTGATTGGCCGCCCCAAGATGCTGCGCGGCATCATCAAAAATCGAGACCAGCCGGACACCGCGGGTAACGTGCGGCGTCCACGAGGTGTCGATCACGTCATCGAGGTTGTCATCCTCCAGCGAGGTCACATACGCCTTGACCTGCTCCAATGCTTCCTGGGTATAGCTGCGGAGCTTGCCGATGTCCTGCGTGGTCACCGCACGCGCTTCCTCCGCCGATTGGCCATAACCCATGGCGTCCGGCAGGTCGAGGTCGTAGCGCTGCCACAGCTCTTCTTCCCCGGTCAGTTGCGCAAGCTGCAGGTCTGCCATGCGGCCGGTGTGCCATAGCAGCCACGTGATCGAGTTCGGGTGATCACCAAAGTGCGCATTGGCGGTCTCGTTGCTCAACTCCGGCAATGCGGCGAGCGCATCGAGCGGGCGCTGCGCCATGTCCGTGAGCAGATCGATAGCCCTCATCGCCAGACCGTGCCCTTAGACCTTGCGGGAGGTGGGGCTGACGATGTCCATGAAGATGGCGAAACCGGTCACCATGAAGGCACCGCCGACGCCCATGAGAACGATGGGGCCAAGGAAGGCGAAGGACGGTCCGACAGTAGTCCACCACCAGATGCTCAAGGCGAGGATTACGGCGCCAAGGACAAAAGGAATAATTGCGCGAGCCATGAACTTTCTCCGTTGCAGATTTCGAAATTTTTAACGTGTTTATACTAGCACTACTGCTTGTGCTTGGGGGTCCTTTGCCTGCCCACATCCTCCTTGTTGAAGGTCCATTGCTGCTGCGCATCCACTCCCCTCGCCCCAGGTGAGTGCTTGCCGCTGGGGCGGGTAATGGATGAGCGGGCGGTCGGCCGTGCAATCCGGTTGTTATTTAGCTCCTCGAGGCTGAGCGGGGAGGAAAAATCGCTTGCGTTGCGCTTGCTGCGGCCCAGCGGCCGGGTAATCGGGCTGGCGTAGCGGGTGGCCGCGCCCGCCTTCCGCTTTGCACGGCGGGCACCATCGCGCACGATGCGCGCCGATAGCCGCAGGCGCGGATCCATCTGTTGCTCACCATCGCGGTATTCAAAGACGGGCAGGCCCGTCTTGAAGTAGATAGCCGCAAGGCGCGCAGCGAAGCAGACCAAGGCGGTAATGATCGCCGTGGGTTCCTCCGATAGCCCGGCGCGCAGGAGAATCATGTAGAGTCCGGCCGCGAGGATCGAGATGGCCGCGTAAAATTCGCCAGAAAATACCAGCGGAATGCGGTCTGAGAGCAGATCACGCAACACGCCGCCGAAGACGCCGGAGATGACCGCGGATACCGAGGCGATGATGAAGCCGTAGCCCAAGTGCGCGGCAATCTGGGTGCCCAGCACGGAAAAGACCGCCAGCCCCAAGGCATCGAGGATGAGGAAGAGGTAGCGGAAATAGTGCATGAGGAAGGACATGCCCACCGTGACGATGGCGGCGGCGATGACGATGACCAGATAGATGGGGTGCTCCACCCAGGTCAGCGGCGGATCCGCGAGCACGATATCGCGGACGGTGCCGCCGCCTAGCGCCGTGATGGAGGCGATCATCGTCACGCCGAAGAGATCGAGCTTCTGCCGTCCGGCCGATAGCGCAGCGGTCATGGACTCGGCGGTAATACCAATGACGTACAGGACGCTAAATAGCGGCGACATCAGGCGTATTCCACCAGGAGCGGCGAGTGATCGGACCAGCGCTGCTCCACGGTCGGGGCCTTATCCACCCAGGTGCGCTGCGCGCGATCGAGCAGCGGCTGAGTTGCGGCTTGGTAGTCGATGCGCCAGCCCGCATCGTTATTGAAGGCCTGGCCGCGGTAGGTCCACCAGGTATAGGGCCCATCGGCCTCTGGGTGGAGCCGACGCGCCACGTCGAACCACTGCGGCGCGGTGGACGGCTCCCACGGCGTGGTGCCCGCGTAGTCCACGACGCCGAGCCACTCACCCAAGTTCTTTTTCTCCTGCGGCGTCTCATCCGGGAAGCTGCCGAAGACGTGGTCCAAAAAGGCGCGCTCTTCTGGCAGGTGGCCGGCCTTCTTCTCGTTGGCCTTATTATTCTTCAAATCCTGGGCGCGGTGGCAGATATTCCAGTCGCCGCCGATGACCATGTCCTTATCGGCGTTTTCTGCCAGCACGGAATCGAATTCATCCAAGAAGCGGTATTTTTCATCCAGCTTCGGCGAATCGGTATCGCCGGAGGGCAGATACAGCGAGGCCACGCGGATATCGCGGGTGGTAGCGGCAATCCAGCGGCCGGCGTCGGTGAAGGAACCGAAACCGATTTCGACATCGGCAAGCGGCGTGCGAGAGAGGATGCCTACTCCGGCGCGGCCCTTGGCGGCGGCATCGGCAAGCTCCAAGTGCCAGCCCGCCTCCAGGGCTGGTGCCAGGGCCTTTCTGGCTTGGTCCGGGGTGGCGCGGACCTCTTGCATCAGCACGATATCGGCCGGGGTCTGTTCCAACCAGGCATTCATGCCGGGGTTATTCTCATTGCGCTGCTTGCACGCGGCGCGGATTCCGTTGACGTTGACGCTAGCGATGGTAAGGCTCATAGTGCTCCAGAATATAGGCGTGTGCGGTGGTAGTTCTAGCCGCGATTGGCAAGGCGTTTTTTATCCCACATTGTTATCGCCCACACAACGCAACCCGCGGCCGCCAAGCCGGCGCCCGCCAGCGCCGGAGCAGAGTAACCCAAGCCCGCGCCGACGACGATGCCGCCGATGGTCGCACCGGCCGCGTTCGCGATATTGAGCGCGGACTGGTTGAGCGCTGCGGATAAGGTTTGGGCATCGCCCGCCACGTGGACCAAGCGTAGCTGCAGGGATGGCACCAGCGTGGAGCCCATAAACGCCACCATGCCAAAGCAAATGGTGGCCGGGATGGCGTGGCTGGACAGGAAGTAGAAGGCCGTGAGGATGATGATCAGGCTGGCCAAGGCGAAAATGATCCCGAATTCGAGGTTGCGGTCCGCCAACCAGCCGCCAAAGGCATTGCCAATCGTCATGCCAATGCCGTAGGCCATGAGCACGACCCAAATCAATCTATCGCTCAGGCCCGCGACCTCGGTCATGGTCCAGGAAATATACGTGTAGACGGAGAACATGCCGCCGAAACCCACCACGCCCATGATGACGGTGAGCCACACCTGGCTGTTTTTAAAGGCGCCGAACTCGGTGCGGATATCGGTCTGTTTCATCTCCGTCATGTGCGGCATGAGGAAGAACAGGGCCACGGCGGTAATAAGGCCGATGACCACGACCACCAGGTAGGCCGCGTGCCAGCCCAGCGCGGAACCCAAGGCCTGTGCCGCGGGCACGCCGATGACCGTGGCGATGGCAAGGCCCATGCCCACAAAAGCCATGGCCTTGCCGCGCCCGCCGGGAGGGGCCATCGATGCCGCAGACAGGTTGGCCACGGAGAAATACGCACCGTGGGGCATGCCGGCGATGAAGCGTGCCACCATGAGCACCCAGTAATTCGGCGCGAGGACCGAGAGCAGGTTGCCCACCACCAAAAAGCCGATGAGCAAGAGGATGAGGCGGCGGCGCGGGAGCTTGCCGGTAAACGCCGCAATCAGCGGCGCGCCGACCACCACGCCGAGCGCGTAGGTAGTAATCAGCGTGGAGGCGGTATCTTCAGAAACCCCGAAGTCCTCCGCGATCAGCGGCAGCAGGCCCATCGAGACGAACTCGGTGGTACCGATAGCAAACGCGCCTAGGGCCATCGCCACCATGACGATGGTGCGGCGCGCGGTAGAAATCTCCGTCTGGCGGGGCAAAGGCCGACGGTGAATGCGGTGTTCGTGGGCGCTGCGCGGGCTTAACTGATCGATAATTTTCACGAGGGGCGACAATACACCCCACCTGCGCATAAAGCATGTTCAGGGCGTGGACAGGTGAAGAGATTTACCCAGCGCATGGCCCCGTGACCGATGCCACCCAGCCCCAGAATGTACCGAGCGCTCCACATGGAGCGGACAAAATCGGTAATCTGGTCACCTGAAGAAATTTTCCCACATTTAATAGGAGAATCATGGCTAAGATTACGTGGACCCGTACCGATGAGGCGCCGCTTCTGGCGACCTACTCCCTCAAGCCCATCGTGGAGGCCTTCGCTTCCACCGCGGGCATTGACGTAGAAACCCGCGATATTTCCCTGGCTGCCCGCATCGCCGCGCAGTTCCCGGAGCGCCTCACCGAGGAGCAGAAGGTGGAAGACGCCCTGGCTGAGCTGGGCAAGATGGCCAAGACCCCAGAGGCTAATATCATCAAGCTGCCGAATATCTCGGCTTCCCTGGTGCAGCTGAAGAAGGCCATCGCCGAGCTGCAAGCCGCCGGCTACGATCTGCCTGATTACCCGGATAACCCGTCCACCGACGAGGAAAAGGACATCGCGGCCCGCTACGATTCCGTCAAGGGCTCCGCCGTTAACCCTGTCCTGCGTGAGGGCAATTCCGACCGCCGCGCGCCGGAGGCCGTAAAGAACTTTGTTAAGAAGCACCCGCACCGCATGGGTGAATGGTCCAAGGATTCCAAGACCAACGTCGCCACCATGGACGATAACGACTTCCGCCACAACGAGAAGTCCGTCATCATCCCTGAGGAAGACACCCTGTCCATCGTGCTGAAGACCGCCGACGGCGAGCAGACCCTGCTGCCGGAACTGCCGGTTCTTAAGGACGAGGTCATTGACGGCACCTTCATGTCCGCCAAGGCCCTCGATGAGTTCCTGCTCCAGCAGGTCAAGCGCGCCAAGGAAGAGGGCGTGCTCTTTTCCACCCACCTGAAGGCCACCATGATGAAGGTCTCTGACCCCATCCTCTTCGGCCACGTCGTGCGCACCTACTTCGCCGATGTCTTTGATCAGTACGGTGACGAGCTCATCTCCGCCGGCCTGAACGGCGAGAACGGCTTGGGCTCCATCCTGGAGGGCCTGGACAAGCTCGACAATGGCGAGGAGATCAAGGCTGCTTTCGACTCCGCGCTTGCCGATGGCCCCGATCTCGCCATGGTCAACTCCCACAAGGGCATCACCAACCTGCACGTGCCTTCCGATGTCATCATTGACGCCTCCATGCCGGCAATGATCCGCACCTCCGGCCACATGTGGAATAAGAACGACGAGGAGCAGGACACCCTCGCCGTCATCCCGGATTCCTCCTACGCCGGTGTGTACCAGGCCGTCATCGAGGACTGCAAGAAAAACGGCGCCTTTGACCCCACCACCATGGGTACCGTTCCGAACGTCGGCCTGATGGCCAAGAAGGCCGAGGAGTACGGCTCCCACAACAAGACCTTCAAGGTGCCGGCAGCCGGCACCGTTGAGGTCCGCAACTCCAAGGGCGAGGTGCTCATCGAGCACGACGTCGAGGCCGGCGATATCTGGCGCGCCTGCCAGACCAAGGACGAGCCAATCCAGGATTGGGTCAAGCTCGCCGTTAACCGCGCCCGCCTGTCCGGCATGAAGACCATCTTCTGGCTCGACCCAGAGCGCGGCCACGACCGCAATATCAAGTCCCTGGTGGAGAAGTACCTTAAGGACCACGACACCGAGGGCCTGGACATCTCCATCGAGGATCCAGTAACCGCTACCAAGACCTCCATCGAGCGCATCCGCCGCGGCGAGGACACCATCTCCGTGACCGGTAACGTGCTGCGTGACTACAACACGGACCTCTTCCCCATCCTCGAGCTGGGCACCTCCGCAAAGATGCTGTCCGTGGTTCCACTGATGGCAGGCGGCGGCCTCTTCGAGACCGGTGCCGGCGGCTCCGCCCCGAAGCACGTCCAGCAGGTGCAGGAAGAAAACCACCTGCGCTGGGATTCCCTCGGTGAGTTCCTAGCGTTGGCCGAGTCCTTCCGCCACGAGAACCAGACCAACGGCAACGAAAAGGCCGGCGTGCTGGCCACCACCCTGGACAAGGCCACCGAGCGCTTGCTCAATGAGGGCAAGTCCCCATCCCGCAAGGTGGGCGAGAACGACAACCGCGGTTCCCACTTCTTCCTGGCCACCTTCTGGGCCGAGGAGCTGGCTAACCAGACCGAGGATGCCGATCTCGCGGCCTCCTTCAAGGACGTCGCCTCCGAGCTTTCCGGCAAGGCCGATGAGATCTCCCAGGCTCTTATCGATGCCCAGGGTGAGCCCGCCGACCTCGGCGGCTACTACTGGCCCAACGACGAGAAGACCTCCGCTGTCATGCGCCCCGTCGCACAGTTCAACGAGATCATCGATGGCCTGAAGAAGTAAGAGCTTTCTTCACCAGCTAGATTTCACCGCGCGTTCCCTTTGCAGGGCGCGCGGTGTCGTCGTTTTCGCCCCCCTCGTTTTCACACAACTGAAAAAATTTTTCACCTTCCGGGAACCAGGGTTGCCTAAGTTCCGACTATTAGTGCAGTTGATATCAGCACCCATGCAACTGACCACTAAGCACGAAAGAGAACTATTTTATGAGTCGGACGACTCTGCGTTCCTTCATCCAACGCATACACTTTTACGGCGGCATGTTCGTCGGCCCCTTCATCCTGATCGCGGCATTGACCGGCTGCCTCTATGCACTGGCGCCCACCCTGGAAAAGTTTGCTTACCACGACGTCATGACCGTCGAGGAAGTAAATAACCCGGTAAGCCTGGAGGACCAAATCAGCGCTGCCCAGAAGGAGCACCCGGATATGCCGGTCTCCCAGGTGTGGCCGGCAGAATCGGCGACGGACTCCACGCGCGTGCTGGTGGCGGATCCGGGCATCGACGAGAGCCTGCAGCGCACCGTGTTTATTAATCCGGCCGATGGCAAGGTCATTGGTGACTACCCCACCTATTCTGGCCTGGGCGAAATGCCGCTGCGCCGCTGGATCTCCTCGCTGCATGAAAGCTTCCACCTGGGCCAGCCGGGCGAGCTCTATTCCGAGCTAGCCGCCTCCTGGCTGTGGGTCCTAGCCTGCGGTGGCCTTTACATGTGGTGGATTCGCCGCCGGCCCAAGAAAGCTGCCGCACCGCTGAAGAACCAGCCGCAGCGCTCCAAGCGCTGGAAGGCCACCCGCCTGCACTCCACGATGGGCGCTTGGATTTTCATCGGGCTCATTGGCCTGTCTGCCACCGGCATCACCTGGTCCCAGCTGGCCGGCGGGAACGTCAATTCCGTGGTGGAGAAGTTGAACTGGAAGGCCACGCCGGTAGAAACCGCGCTTACCACCGATTCCTCCGCCGATGCCGCACACGATGCCCACGCCGGGCACGAAGGCCACGGCGCCCACGGCGCTCACGGTGGGGATGCGGAAGCTGCGGGCGAGGCACCGGAGCCGGCGGTCATCGCCGAGCAGGCCGAGCGCGTCTATGCCACCGGCCGCGCAGAAGGCCTAACCGGCCCGCTACGCCTGTACGCCCCGGAAGACACCGACTCGGGGTGGAAGGCCAGCGAGCGCTGGGTCGAGTGGCGCTATACCTCCGATGAGGTTTCCGTCGACGGTTCCACCGGCGAGGTCATCGACCGCCTGCCTTTCTCCGAACTGCCGCTATTTAGCAAGCTCAGCAGCTGGGGAATCTACCTGCACATGGGCATTATGTTTGGCCTGCCGCTGCAGATTGCCCTGTTCGCCCTCGGCCTCGCCATCGCCGCCATGGTGGTTCTGGGCTACTACATGTGGTGGAAGCGCCGGCCGCAATTTGCCCCTGGCTCCAAGCGGCACTTCTCCTGGGCCACCACCGGCCTGGGCGCGCTCTTTGCCGCAACTATCGGTGTATTTATGCCGCTTTTGGGCATTACCCTTGCCGCATTCCTCGTACTAGACATCATCTTGATGAATACCGGAAAGCGAAAGACCACGCCGTCGAAGAAGGAGAAGGATGAAGACGCGGAGCTAGTACCGGTGGGCTAGCCTTCTCAGTGAAAGCCATCACAGAGGGTGAGGTTAATGGGTACATTGGTCATTTATGACTAATCCATTACTCCACCCTTCATCGTTGCCCTACCAACTCCCGCCGTTTGCGGAGATTAAGGTCGAGCACTACCGCCCCGCCTTCGACGAAGCGCTCGCGCGCCACGACGCCGAGCTCACCGCCATTACCGAAAACACCGCCGCCCCCACCTGGGAAAACACCGTGGAGGCCCTCGAGCGATCCGGCCAAGACCTCGACCGCGTGATGTCGGTCTTTGGCAATCTTTCTGGCACGGACGTCACCGATGAGATGGAAGAGATCGCCGCCGATATCTATCCGCGCCTTTCCGCCCACTACGATGCGATGTACCAGGACGAAAAGCTCTACCAGCGCATCAAGGACGCCACCCCGCCCGCCGGCGATGAGGAGGGTACTCGCCTGCACGAACACCTGCTGCGCACCTTCGCACGCCAGGGAGCGGATCTCGATGCCGCCGGCAAGGCCCGCCTCTCCGATATCAACCAGCGCCTCTCCGCCCTATCTGAGGAATTCGGCCGCAATCTCATGGCCTCCACGCGCGAGCGCGCCGTCGAGTTCACGGAAGAAGAGCTCGAAGGCCTGCCGCCAGAGCGCATCGCCTCGGCCAAGGCGGATGCCAAGGCCCTGGGCCGCGAAGGCTACGTCATCCCGCTCGAGCTGCCTACCGTGCAATCGGAGCAGTCCCGCTTGGCTCAGGAGGGGGCGCGGAGAAAGCTCTATGCGGCATCGGCAAGCAGGGGCTCCGAAAACAACATTCCAGGGCTTATCGAGGCCGTCCAACTGCGCGCCGAGCGCGCCGAGCTGCTGGGCTATGCCTCCCACGCCGATTACGTCATCGCAGAAGAAACCGCAGGCAACGCCGAAGCCGCGCGCGACATGCTCGCAGACCTCGCCCCCGCTGCCGCGGCCAATGCCGCCGGCGAACACAAGCTATTAGCCGAGGAAGCCACGCTCAACGAGCAAGACTTCCACGCCGCCGACTGGCCCTACTGGGAATCCAAGGTCCGCGCCCGCGACTTCTCGCTCGACGAGGAAGAGCTGCGCCAGTACTTCCCCCTAGACAACGTCCTTACCCAGGGCGTATTCGCCGCCGCCGAGCGCCTGTACGGCATTACCGTTATCCCGCGCGAGGACCTAGAGGGCTATGCCGAGGGCGTGCGCGTGTGGGAGGTGTTCGACAAGGATGTCGAACACGAAGAACAGGGCGAACACGGAGATAAGGGAATCGGCCTGCTGCTCACGGATTACTTCGGCCGCCCCACCAAGCGCGGTGGTGCGTGGATGAGCCAGTTCGTGGGCCAATCGGGCCTGCTGGAACGCAAGCCGGTCATCGTCAACGTGCTGGGCATTACCAAGCCCGCCGATGGTTCCCAGCCCCTGCTGAGTCTGGACGAGGTGCACACCCTCTTCCACGAATTCGGCCATGCCTTGCATGGGCTGCTTTCCGATGTCCACTACCCCACCTTCGCCGGCACCAACGTCCCGCGCGACTGGGTGGAGTTCCCCTCGCAGATCAATGAGAACTGGGCGCTAGATAAGACTCTGGTCAAGCAGTATGCGCGCCACGTCGATACCGGCGAGCCGATCCCCGATGAGCTGCTCGATGCCGTGACCGCCGCTTCCGAATTTGGCCAGGGTTTTGCCACCTCGGAGTACTTGGCGGCCTCCATTATCGATTTGGCGTGGCATTCGCTCAGCGCCAAGGACGCCGCAGCGCTGGAAGCCACCCCGGAGGCCGTGGACGCATTCGAGGAGGAGGCCCTGCGCGCGGTGGGCCTGGATAACCCGCACATCGCTCCGCGGTACCACTCGACGTACTTCAACCACATCTTCGCCGGCGGCTACTCCGCGGGCTACTACTCCTACCTGTGGGCGGAGGCGCTCGATGCCGATGGTTTTGAGTGGTTCAAGGAGCAAAGCGATCTGCGCGCCGCCGGGCAGAAGTTCCGGGACCTCATCCTCTCCCGCGGCGCCTCCCGCGATTTCGGTGCGGCCTACCGCGACTTCCGCGGGCGCGATAAGGACGTCGCGCCGCTGCTCAAGCGCCGCGGCCTATCCGGCGCCTAGCGGATACTGTCCAGCCAGGCGGCGTGCACGCGCGCCTCATCATTTTCTTCCGGGTGAAAGCTCAAAGCGGTGACGCCGCCGTGGCGCACGCCCACGACCGCTTCCTCCGCGCCGTCGCGCGGCACAGTCGCGATGACCTCCACGCCCTCGCCCACACGGGTGACCAGCGGGGCGCGGATAAAGCTGGCCTCGATGGGCAGCGTTTCTTCCCCGACCACAACCGGCACAGTGCGCTCGGCGGAAAAGCGCTGGTTGCCAAAGGCATTGCGCCGCACGGTGATATCGAGCAGCCCCAGGGTCTGCTGACCCGGCGAGGGGTTATCCAGCTCGCGGGCGCAATAAATCAGCCCGGCGCAGGTGGCGAGCACGGGAAGGCCGTGGTCCACGGCCGCGCGCAGCGGACCTGCCACGCCGAAGGTGCGGGCGAGCTTGTCGATGACACTCGACTCCCCGCCCGGGATCACCAGCCCATCCAGCCCCTCAAGGTCGCGCGGCACGCGCACCCGGCGCGTGTCCGCCCCTAGGCCTTCGAGGATGCGCAGGTGCTCTTCCACGCCGCCTTGCAGCGCGAGCACCCCGATCGTGGCGCTAGCTTCTTGTGGCATCACCACGCGATTACCAGCCGCGCTCGGCTAGGCGGTGCGGTGCCGGCACATCGCCGACATTGATGCCGACCATGGCCTCGCCCAGGCCGCGGGAGAGCTTGGCGAGCTCGGCGGGGTCATCGTAAAGCGTGGCGGCCTTCACGATGGCCTCCGCGCGCGCCGACGGGTTACCGGATTTGAAGATGCCGGAGCCCACGAAGACGCCTTCGGCGCCCATCTGGCGGACGAGGGCGGCATCGGCAGGCGTGGCCACGCCGCCGGCAACAAAGAGGACGACCGGCAGCTTGCCGGTCTCCGCAACCTCTGCAACCAGGTCGTACGGTGCCTGGAGTTCCTTGGCAGCGACGTACAGCTCGTCGCGGTCGAGGTGCTGCAGGCGGGCGATTTCCGCGCGAATGGTGCGCAGGTGCTTGACGGCCTCGGAGACATCGCCGGTGCCGGCCTCGCCCTTGGATCGAATCATGGCCGCACCCTCGGTAATACGGCGCAGGGCCTCGCCCAGGTTGGTGGCGCCGCACACGAATGGCACATCGAAGTCCCACTTATTGATGTGGTTGACGTAATCGGCGGGGCTGAGCACCTCGGACTCGTCGATGAAGTCCACGCCGAGCTCGCCCAGAATCTGCGCCTCGACGAAGTGGCCAATGCGCGCCTTCGCCATCACGGGGATGGATACGGCGTCGACGATGCCCTCGATAAGCTCCGGATCGGACATGCGGGCCACGCCGCCCTGGGCGCGGATATCGGCAGGCACGCGCTCAAGTGCCATGACGGCGCTCGCGCCCGCATCCTCGGCGATGCGCGCCTGTTCCGGGGTCACGACGTCCATGATGACGCCGCCCTTGAGCATGTCAGCTAGTCCACGTTTCACGCGCGTGGTCGCAATGTTTTCGGTCATGCGCTCTATACTGCCCTGCCGAAGTGGTACAAGTAAAGAACCATTTCCCGCGTGTTGGGTTGTACCACTTATACTGTGTTTATGCCCCTGCGCCTCGACCCCGCCGATACGCGCGCCCTGCCGGTCCAAATCGCCGCCGCCGTGCGCGCCGATGTCACCTCCGGCGCCCTGCTGCCCGGCGAGCCCGTCCCCTCCACGCGCGCGCTGGCCACCCAGCTCGGCGTCTCCCGCGGCAGCGTCGTTACCGCGTATGAGCAGCTCACCGCCGAGGGCTACCTCAGCGCTGAGGTTGGTTCCGGCACCGTCATCAATCCCCGCCTGCCCCACAGCCCGCCACCGCGCCCCGAGCCCGCGCCGCAGCCCGCT
>NZ_JBEHFR010000017.1:0-62621 GCF_040225635.1 Corynebacterium sp. KPL2830
ACCCCTACCCCCACCAACACAAAATGTCGTTTAACTCGACACGCCGAAAAACAACACGTTTTGTCGTTTAACCCGAGACCAAATGGCCTCGGGGATTTATTTTCTCGCTTCTTAAATCTTAGAAGCCGAGGATGGAGCGGTTAAACTCGTTAACAGCGTCCGGAACCAGGTAAGGCACCTGACGGAAGAACAGGCTTGCCTGCTCAAGAGCGTCCCAGCCGGTGGAGACTGCGGAGTGTGCTGCTTCCTGTACGTTGGATACAAGATCAAGAATCATTTCAGAATTCCTTTCGAGGTTGGAAAATTCTTATACGCGTTTCCGCGCGCACTGATCATTGTATGTGGTTAGGTGCGGTGATGTGCAACTTTCGAGTAGGCAGTTTATAGATTTGTTAGAAAACAATCGTCCTGGGGTTTAAACGATCTGCATTACATTTTCTTTCTATCTAAAACTTTCGCGCAATAAATTTTAGTTTCAAAGATGATCAAGGGAAGTAGGGAAAGGTTCCACGTTTTCCCGTCCGAGGAAAGGATGAGCCGTACAGACAAGACAAAACCCCTAGTCAGCTGGGACTAGGGGAAATGCTCTCTGCGGAGACGGCGGGATTTGAACCCGCGGAGGAATAAACCTCGCCGGTTTTCAAGACCGGTGCATTCGGCCGCTCTGCCACGTCTCCATCGTGCCGAAGAGGCAACTTGGTTAGCTTACTAAACGGTCCCGCGCGAATCACATTGCCCCACGAGAAAATGGACGTGGCGCACACCACACCTCCTCCATTAGATTGGCGGTATGAGTGCTACACAGATGAAGGCAATCGTCCAGACCGATCCTGATACCCCACGGTCGCTAGAGCTGCAGGACGTAGACGTTCCTGAGCTGCGATCCGGGGAGGTCTTGGTGAAGGTAAAGGCGGCGGGCGTCAACCGCGGCGATATTCTGCAGACGATGGGCGCGTACCCGCCGCCACCAGGGGCATCGGAAATAATTGGGCTGGAGGCCGCCGGCGTGATTGAGGATGCCGGCGATACGGATTGGGAAGCCGGCACCGAGGTCGGCTGTTTGCTTGCAGGCGGCGGCTATGCGGAATATGTCGCGGTCCCGCAGGGTCAGCTGCTTCCGCTGCCCAAGGGATTTAGCCTGGAAGAAACCGCGGCCGTGGTTGAGGTCGGCTGCACCGTGTGGTCCAACCTGGGCATCGAGGCGGGCCTGCACGAGGGCCAGCGCCTGCTCATCCACGGCGGTGGCGGCGGCATCGGCACCTTTGCCATCCAGGTAGCAAAGGCGCTGGGCGCTGAGGTGGCTGTTACCGCCGGATCGCAGGAAAAGCTAGAGCGCTGCCGCGAGCTTGGCGCGGATATTCTCATCAACTACAAGGAGCAGGACTTCGTCGATAAGCTCAAGGGCAGCTGCGATGTCATCCTGGATATCATCGGCGCAAAGTACCTGGAAAAGAACATGAAGTGCCTGGCCAAGGACGGCAAGCTCATCATCATCGGCATGCAGGGCGGCACCAAGGCGGATATCAATTTGGCCCCCATGCTGCCGAAGCGCCTGACCATTCAGGGCACGACGCTGCGCGCGCGTGACTTGGACGATAAGGCGGAGATCGTCGCCGGCACCATCAAAAATGTGTGGCCCATGCTGGAAGATGGCCGCGTGAAGCACGCGCTGCATGGCACGTACCCGCTTGCCGATGCCGCCCAAGCCCACGAAGCCCTCGACAGCGGCGAGGTCACGGGCACGCTGGTTCTCACGGTGTAGTTTCCCAGCGCACCCTATTTAGGCGAGCGAGGCAACGACGCGAACGAGGTGCTCGATATCGTGGTACGTATTAAACGGCCCCAGTGCCACGGTGACGGCACCACCGATCTCTTCCACGCCCATTTCCGTCAGCAGCGGTGTTTGCGGGGCCAACGTGGTGACAAGCCCATTATCAAAGAGGCGCTTGTACACCGTCTCTGCGGGAACGCCGTTGACCGCAAAGGTCAAGCGGGGCAAGCGATCATCGGAGGCTCCGGCGGCGGCTTCCCCGGTCACGCCCAAAATATGTACGGCAGGCAGGGTGCTTAAGAAAGCATAAAGATCCGCGCGCAAGTCCTCGAGGTAAGCACTCAAGGCGGTCATGGACTTATGCAACCGCACCCGGCGCGATCCCTTATCCCCACCGGCTAGGGCCGCTAGGTGATCCACCAGCGGCCCCACGCCGCCGGCCAAACCAGAGGACACGGGGGTCTCTAGCTTGCGTCCGTCTTCCTTGGAATAGACGGGATTGAGGGCATCCAGGCGGCGAAGCATGCGCGTATCGCGGAAGACCAAGGCAGCCATCTGCGGCCCGCCCAGCAGCCCGATATCAATGCCCACAATATCCGCGCCCAGATCATCGAAGCGGATGGGGCGATAGGGCGCGATAGCGGAGACATCGAGAAGCGTCCAGGCACGCGAACGCCCCCGCACTGTGTCAATGATCTCCTCGGCCGGGGACACCGTACCCAGAAGCTCATGCGCGGCGGAAAAGGAGACGAGCCTGGTGGAGCCATCGACAAGCTCCGCGAACTGGAACCCCGGCAATTCGCCGGTGCCCAGATCCGACTGCGCCCAGCGGATATCGGCGCGCACCTCAGAAAAAGCCGAATACAGCGTGGGCGGATCCAGCTTGGACAGCACCACCGAGGAATTGCTGCCCAATAGTGGGCGCGCCGCGCGCGCTAAGGATTGGTACAGCACGGGCAGGGAGGGACCAAGGACCACGCGGTCCACCTTGGAACCGGTGAGATCCGCAATTGCCATGCGCGCTGCCGCATAGTTGCCATCGCCAACCAGCCGGCCTGGCTCCGGCGCGGCCGAGTGGGCGCCGCCTGGGCCCTCTTGCGTCGCTACCGCCGTTGCCATCCGGAAGGACCGGGCAACGCCGGAGGTCACGCGCTCCGAAATTTGGGGCACCGCGTGCGCATTGAGGTACGTCCAGCCATCAGATAGCCCGGTGTACAAACCTCGCGCACTAAAGACGTCATAGTGTGCCGAAGCTGCTGGCATTAGGTCCCCTTCTTCATCGCACTGAACAACTGCCACCACGTGGCCGTCGATTCCCTACTGTATACGCGTTTGGCTTCAGTTTCCCAAATCTGAATTTTCCCTGGGCATCACCGTTTTCGCAGGCTAGCGGCGTGTAGTTCACCGTTTGCCCAGCACGCGCGCTAGGGTGTTGGGCGTGCAAGATAACAATCAACTGCGCGCTGATATCGCCCGCATGACCTCCCAACCAGAAGGCGAGGCTGTTCCAGCGTCCCAGTCTATGACCCTCAAGGCTGCTTTCGCAGACCTTACGCGGGGTGCACAGCAGCGTGAGCTGTGGTTCAAGCTGGGCTTGCAAGATATCAAGCAGCGCTACCGCCGCTCTGTCCTTGGCCCGTTCTGGATCACCATCGCCACCGGTGTGATGGCGCTTGCCTTGGGCCTGCTGTATTCCATGCTTTTCCAGATTCCCGTCGCGGAATTCCTCCCCCACGTCACCGTGGGCCTTATTATGTGGACCTTTATTTCGGGCTGCATCAAGGAAGGCGCCACGGTCTTTATTGAGAATGAGGGACTGATTAAGCAGCTTCCCGCCCCGCTTTCGGTGCACGTGTACCGCCTGGTGTGGCGCCAAACGCTGTTTTTAGGCCATAACCTCATCATCTGGCTCTTGCTCATCATCATCTTCCCGCGCAACCTGGGCTGGGAATTCTTCCTCTTTATCCCCGGGCTGTTGCTCCTGCTCATTAACGGCGTGTGGGTGACCATGTTCTTTGGCATCATCGCCACGCGCTTCCGCGACGTTGCCCCGCTGCTAGATGCTCTAACGCAGCTATTGTTTTACGTCACCCCGATTGTCTGGATGACCAATACGCTCAAGGACCAAGGCGGTGCGGTGGCAGACCGCGCCCGCATCGCGGAAATCAACCCGCTGTATCACTACCTGGAAATCGTGCGCGCCCCAATGATTGGTGAGCCCGTTGCCGCCTACCACTGGTGGATCGTCATCGGCTGCACCGCCATCGGCCTGTTCATCGCCGGGCTAGTCATGCGCAAGTGGCGCTTCCGCGTGAGCTACTGGGTATAGCCTCCCTTCCTTTACACCCACCCCACCATGAGGCTCGTTGAAAGGATAAAAACTGATGGTCTCAATCGATACGTATAACGCGTGCGTGGACTTTCCCATCTTTGATGCCAAATCCCGCTCCCTAAAAAAGGCCATGCTTTCTACCGCGGGCGGTGCCATTGGGAAAAATGACCACAACACCGTGGTGGTCGAGGCGCTGCGGGATATTAACCTGCACCTGCGCGAAGGCGATCGCGTCGGGCTCGTTGGCCACAATGGCGCCGGCAAGTCCACCCTGTTGCGCCTGCTTTCCGGCATCTACGAGCCCACACGTGGTACTGCCGATGTCCGCGGGCGCGTTGCCCCCGTCTTTGACTTGGGCGTAGGCATGGACCCGGAGGTATCCGGCTACGACAACATCATCATCCGCGGACTGTTTTTGGGCCAGTCCATCAAGCAGATGAAGAAAAAGATGGATGAAATCGCGGAGTTCTCCGAGCTGGGCGATTACTTATCGATGCCCCTGCGCACCTACTCCACCGGTATGCGCGTGCGCCTGGCGCTCGGCGTAGTGACCTCCATCGAGCCGGAAATCCTGCTGCTGGATGAGGGCATCGGCGCCGTCGACGCCGCCTTCATGGCCAAGGCCCGCGTGCGCCTGCAAGAACTGGTTAAGCGCTCCGGCATCTTGGTCTTTGCCTCCCACTCCAACGACTTTTTGGCGCAGCTGTGCAATACCGCGCTGTGGATCGATCACGGCGAAATCCGCTCCGTGGGCGAGGTATCTGAAGTCGTGGGCCAGTACGAGGGCCCAGAAGTTGGCGAATACGTCCGCGATCTACGCCAGCGCTTTGAGGGCGAAGAGGCTGCCGGGTAGGAGCTAGCGCAGCATCCCCAGCAGCTGCTGGCTCAGCCCGGAGACCTCCACGTGCAGGTCATCCGGGCGCTTGTAATTGGGGGCCTCCACGCGCGCAGTCACGTGCCGCTGCGAACTATTGTGCGGCCGCGCCTTTTCTTCCCCTTCAGAAACCACTTGGTAACCCAGCTTCTGGCTCACCCGCGCCGAGGCCTCATTCTGTGCCAACCAGCTCGTGGTCATCGCCTGCGCACCCAGGTAATCGAGCCCAAAGGCCACCACCGCGTGCCGGATGAGCGTGCCCACACCTCGGCCTTGGAACCGGTGAAAGACCCAGGAACCCGTCGCGATTTCTCGCGCCGTAGCAAAGTCCTCCGCCCGCGCATCGATGGTGCCCAGGATTTCTCCCGAATCTGCGTCGCGCACGATGAAATCCAAGGACCATTTCTCTGGGAGCAGCTGCGCCCGGTTGCTCCACCGGAACTGGGCCGCCGCTGACGGAGTATTCATCCCGGGATTAAAGAGCCACGGAAAGGCGTAATCCGGAATGTCCGCGCCGTAGATATCCTCTGGCGCAACACCGGCGATTGCCGCAATATCCTCGTCGCGCATTACGCGCAACTCCACGCCAGGGTGGGTAGTATCGCTAGCGCGTATCGTCAGCCCGAACGGTGGCCACATGCTTTCCATAGGAAGTCAGCTTAGCCCACGCGGAGTGTTTATCCGCGGCAGATCCATTCCCCGGTGGCAAGATGGATCGCATGACTGCCACCCTTGATTCCACCGGTACCACCGCTGCCGTCATTGTCACCCACCAGCGCGCGGACTTGCTTCGCGCCTCGCTCGAGCAGGTAGTCAACCAAACCCACCCCGTGCAGTGGGTCATCGTGGTGGATAATGGCGCCGAGGATGCGGTCCGTGACGCAGTGGAATCCCTGGCAGGCGATCGTGCGGTCTACGTGCCGTCCAAGACCAACCTGGGTGGTGCGGGCGGATTCGCCCTCGGTTTCCTTACCGCGCTATCACTCGGCGCCGACGCCGTGTGGTGCGCCGATGATGATGGCCGTCCCGCCGATTATGGCGTACTAGAAGAGCTCTACCGCGTGGCACGAAATAATAACCTGCACGAAGTCTCACCTGCCGTGTGCAATATCGACGATCCCGGCCGCTTGGCCTTCCCGCTGCGCCAAAGGCTGGTGTGGCGCCGCCGCATGGAGGAGCTGGAAGGAGACTTCCTGCCCGGGATCGCTTCCCTGTTTAATGGCGCGCTGATTTCCGCCGCGGCAATGCAGACCATCGGCGTGCCGGATTATCGCCTCTTCATCCGCGGCGATGAGGTGGAATACCATCGCCGCCTGGTCAACTCCGGCTTGTCCTTCGGCACCGCCTTGACCACGAGCTACCTGCACCCGGACGGTTCGGATGAGTTCAAGCCAATCCTGGGCGGCAAGATGCATACCCAGTACCCGGAAGGCGAGTTCAAGCGCTTTTTCACCTACCGCAACCGCGGCTACCTGCTGTGGCAGCGCGGCATGCGCAAGCTTTTGCCCCAGGAATTTGCTCGCTTTGGCTGGTTCTTTTTGGTCCAACGCCACGATCCGGCCGGCTTCCTGGAGTGGCTCAAGCTGCACAACCGCGGGCGCCGGGAGGATTTCCGCCGCCCCGAAAATCGATCCTAAGGCGCGCCGCGGGCCTATTTTTCCTTAAAGATAAAGACTCGCTGGATGGCAAAGTTGGTCACCGTCGCCACGCCCTGGGCAATGACGAAGGCGATGGTGTCTTTCACCGCGCCCTCGAAGCCTAAGGAAATGAGGGGCTCATTGAGCACCCAGTACAAGAAATTCTGCACGGCAAAGGTGGATACGTATAACACGCCCACCGTCGCGGCCGTGCGGCCGGACACCTTCGTGCCAAAGGTCCAGCGCGCATTGGCCAGATAGGCAGCGATGGTGCCAAAGACCCAACCAATCGCCTTCGCCCCAGAGCGGTGCAGACCTAAGTGGGTCAATAACAGCGTCAACCCATAGTCAATGACGGCGGCAAAAACACCCACCGCAATAAATCGCACCAGCTGCTGCTTCAAAGAGCTGGAGGGGCGCTTTACTTCTGCAGCATCTTCAAGTGGATTAGTCACAGGCAGTTAGCTTACCCGCGCAGCAGCGCTCGGTACATGTCTAGGCGGTACACCGGCGCGGCGGCGTCCTTGCCGTAGGCACCAATCTGGGATAGCTGGTGCAAGGAGGCATCGCACAGCGCGCGAATCTCCGCACCTTTCAAGGTGTTGCCATCATCGTTGACCCAGCCCAAGGCATCCATGGTGGTTTCCACCACGGAATCGGTCAGCTCGTCACCACCCATGCAGGACAGCGCCAAGGCCATGGACCAAAAGGCATCTTTTCCCTCATTGGTGACTTCACGCGGCAGGCTAGCCAGCGTCTCAGCCGTGGCCGCCGGCAGATCGCTTCCGCGGTTTAAATCCATGGCCTGTAAGAGCGGAACAAAGTCATAGAGCTTGGTGCGCTCGATGAGCGCCCTTACCTGGGGTTTAACCTGTGCCAGAACTTCATCGGTGATTTTTTCACCGGTCAATTCCCGGTTCACCGCAGTAAGTTCAAAGGGCGCGAAGAGGTTGCCCGAGCCGCCCACGCACAGCGCGCTGGGGGTGCCATTATCGCGGGGATAGATTTCTGCGACCACCAGCTCAAAGTCCCAGAGGCCCCACACAAAATCGATCTGGTCGCCCTCGCGCCAAAGGAATTCGGAGGCTTGACGCTCTGGGTCAAGGCGCGGGCCGCGGGCATCGCTGTGCTCGTAAAAGTGCCACGGGGAGTTTTCATCCGGCAGACCAAAGCAGATGTGTAGTACTTTCTGCAGCTCATGCAAGGTAAGCGCATCGCTAAAACCGATTTGGCGGTGGACTTCCCCATCCGCACGGATATTGGAGGCTTGGCAGATGACGGTGAGCGGTTCCCGCTTTAGCGACAGCAGCGGGTCGGCACGGCGAGCCCGTGCCTGTGAAATATCGGTGACCCCTGCATTCATGGGCCCCACCATACGCAAATTTTAAGAAGCCAGTTTTTCTATATCGCGCGCTTCGAGCTCGCTGATGATAAACGTAGTTGCCGCTCCGATAGCTCCCAACAGCGTCCACGGGCGCTTAACGCCACGCTTGCGCAGGAAAGACACCACCTTGCGGGACACGGCTACATCGGCCCATAGAGCAAGGCCCACCAAAATGAGCACCGCCGCCAAAATGGCCCAGAGTTTCAGGCCCTTATCCGCAAATTCCTGCGGTGAGCGCGGTTCATCGCCGTCCTCTTCGGCCTGGGCATTGGTATAGGCCACCAATGCGCCAAAACCAATCGTGGACAAAACGTAGGCGGTAATAAGTCCCTTTGTGGATTTAATCCAGTCCGGGTAGGAGGTGACGATGCCCTGTGCGGCCGCTTGGGTGATGCGGCCGGCCAAGGTGTCATCGAGGGCGTAATTATCGCGGGATTCTTCTGCTGCTTCGCGGTTGTTTGTCATAGCGACCACTCTAAGCGGCGGTAAGCTATTGCGCATGTACTCGGAAAAGACAGAGCATATGACACCCGCCCAGCAAGCCGCTCAGGATGAGCGGGCCGAGGACGACAAGCGCAACGGGCATTTTGAAGCAACAGAGCACACCAATCTGCCGCTTAGCCCCTTTATGACGCGCCTGATGGCAGAGGAAATGCCGATTTTGGATTCCACTTCGCGCCGCCGCGTGTACGAGATTTTGGGCAGCTATGAAGGGCCCACCATTGAGTCCCAAGCGGACTTGCCGGAAGAAATCCGCGAGATCATGGATCTCTGAAACACACCATTCGGAGCCGCCTGTGTGCCCCACGATGTTTTAAATATCACGAACGTCACTCCAGCCACCGCACTATGAGCTAGGTAGGCTGGTACATCGATACAATCCGTCGAGCAAAGAGTAAGAGATGGAACTACATACCACCGAAAAGTCCCTGCACGGCTGGGGCCGCACCGCCCCCACGACCGCCCATGTGCTGTCCACGGAAGACGTGGACGTCATCAAGAATGCAGTGGCACAGGTTGCGGACGATAACTCGGACAAGCCCGCCCACCTGCGCCGCGGCGTCATCGCGCGCGGCATGGGGCGCTCCTATGGTGACCCCGCCCAAAATGGTGGCGGCCTGGTCATCGACATGCAAAAGCTGAACAAGATCCACTCCATTGACCCGGAGTCCGCGCTTGTTGATGTCGATGGTGGCGTCACCCTTGACCAGCTCATGAAGGCCGCGCTGCCCTATGGCCTGTGGGTTCCAGTCCTGCCGGGCACCCGCCAGGTCACCATCGGCGGCGCCATCGGCCCCGATATCCACGGCAAGAACCACCACTCCGCCGGTTCTTTTGGCAACCACGTGGTCTCCATCGATCTGCTGGTTGCTGATGGCCGCGTTCTCCACCTCACCCCAGAGGGCAGCGAGGATGACCCCAGCGGTGAGCTCTTCTGGGCCACCATCGGCGGCATGGGCCTTACCGGCATCATCCTGCGCGCTACTATCCGCATGACCAAGACGGAGACCGCCTACTTCATCGCGGATACGGATCGCACCGATAACTTGGAAGAAACCATTGCCTTCCACTCGGATGGTTCGGAGCACAATTACACCTATTCCTCCGCCTGGTTCGATGTCATCTCCCCAGAGCCGAAGCTGGGCCGCTCCACCATTTCCCGCGGCTCGCTGGCCACCTTGGCGCAGCTCGAGGAATTGGCCCCCAAGCTGGCGAAGGATCCGCTGAAGTTCAACGCGCCGCAGCTGATGACCGTGCCGGATATCTTTCCGTCTTGGACGCTGAATAAGCTCAGCCTATCCGCTGTGGGCTTGGCCTACTACACCATGGGCGCGCCGGCGAAGAACCAGGTAAAGAACTTGACGCAGTTCTACCAACCGCTCGATCTCATTGGCGAGTGGAACCGCGGCTACGGTTCCAAGGGCTTTTTGCAGTACCAGTTCGTCGTTCCCACAGAGGCCGTGGAGCCATTCAAGGAGATCATCCGCGATATCCAGCGCTCCGGCCACTACTCCGCGCTGAACGTATTCAAGCTCTTCGGCGAAGGAAACCGCGCTCCGCTGTCGTACCCGATGCCGGGCTGGAACGTCTGCGTGGACTTCCCCATCCGCCCGGGCTTGGGCGAGCTTCTCGATGACCTGGATCGCCGCGTCATGGAGTTTGGCGGCCGCCTGTACCTGGCAAAGGAATCGCGCACCTCTGCCGAGAACTTCCACCAGATGTACCCGGGCCTAGAAGGCTGGCTCAAGACCCGCAATGACATCGACCCCACCGGGGTCTTTGCCTCCGATATGTCCCGCCGCCTCGAGCTGCACTAATCACTGGACTCATCACCACCCCTCATGAAGGAGATTTTTTAAACCATGCTTAATGCAGTAGGCCAAGCCCAGCACATCCTGCTTTTGGGCGGTACCTCTGAAATCGGCCTCGGCGTCGTCGCCGAATTCCTTGAGCGCGGCCCTGCCAAGGTCACCCTGGCTGCCCGCGCCCAGTCCCCGCGCATCGAGAAGGCGCAGGCTGACCTGGAGGCCCGCGGCGCGGATGTCGAGGTCGTGGACTTTGATGCCACCGACTTTGACTCGCACCCGGCGGTCATCGATAAGGCCTGGGAGCGCGGCGATGTCGATATCGCCATCGTGGCCTTTGGCACCCTAGGTGACCAAGAAGAGCTGTGGCAAAACCACGACAAGGCCGTGGCTTCTGCCCAGACCAACTACACCGCGCCCGTCTCCGTCGGCGTGCTGTTGGCCGAAAAGCTCAAGCACCAGGGCCACGGCACCATCGTGGCGATGTCCTCGGTGGCCGGCATGCGCGTGCGCCGCTCCAACTTTGTCTACGGCGCCTCCAAGGCCGGCGTGGATGGCTTCTACATCAACTTGGATGAAGCACTGCGCGGCTCCGGCGCCAACGTACTCGTCGTCCGCCCGGGTCAGGTTCGCACCAAGATGTCGGCCGAGGTCGGCGATGCCCCGCTGACCGTCAATGTCTCTGACGTGGCCAAGGCCACCGTGCAGGCGGTACTCGATGGCAAGCAGTCCATCTACGTCCACCCGCTGTTCAAGTACGTATCGCTGGCATTCAAGTTCATCCCGCAGCCCATCTTCCGCAAGCTGCCGTTCTAACCAGTTCCTGCGCGCAGGGTATGCCGGGCTCCTCAAGGCCCGCGGCCCTGCGCGCTTAGTTGGTTAATAAGCCAGCTCACACCGCGCCTAATCCCAGAAGAGTGATTAAGGTATGCGAAACTAAAGGGCATGACAAGCCCAGCTACGCCTTCCCAAGCAGTTCCCGTGAGCGAGGAGAAACGCACCACCGCCTACCACGCCGATGCCATGTCGCACCGCAGCACCCTGCTGGGCATTATTTTCGCAGCGCTGGGCGGCGGGGCAATTACGCTTTTCGGCTGGTATGCCTTCAAAACCGTCTCCCTGCCCTCCTTTAATACCTCCATGGTCACCCGCGCGCTGTGTACGGTCGGCGTGATCTTGACGTTGGCCTTGGCAGGTGGCTTTAGCGCGTGGTGGCTCTATGACCACTACAAGGAGAATTTCTCTCGCCCGCGCTGGCGCACGTGGGTGACCTACGCCATCACGTATCTCTCCCCCGCCTTATTGACCCTTGCCACCGTGGGCCTGCCGCTGTCCGCCTCGCGCTTATGGCTCGATGGCGTGCAGGTGGACCAGGCATTCCGCACCCAGTTCCTTACCCGGTCAGTAGATCAAATGGGCTATGCGGACATGAACTACCTAGACATGCCCACGTTTTACCCGCTGGGCTGGTTCTGGCTAGGCGGACGGCTCGGCTCCATATTGGGTATTCCCGGCTGGGAGGTTTATCAGCCGTGGGGCCTGATTTCCATCGCGGTTGCAGGCTGTATCCTCGTTCCCATTTGGCAACACCTCACTAAATCCCTGCCGGTGGGAACAGCTATTGCGCTTACCACCACCGCCATTACCTTGACCATCGCGGCGGAAGAGCCTTATTCTGCGGTCATCGCCATGGGCATGCCCGCCATCGCGGTGTTAAGCGCGCGCGCATTCAAAGGATCGTCGTTGTCTACCGCCGCGGTCGCTATCTACCTCGGAATCTCCGCTACCTTCTATACCTTGTTCACCGGCGCGGCAGCGCTAACCGTGGTCAGTCTGATCGCCGTTTTCACCGCACTGTACGAGCGGACGTGGCGACCCATCGTGCGCCTAGTCATCATCGCGGTGGGATCGCTTGCCATCGCAGCCATCGCCTGGGCCCCATACCTCTGGCAGGTTCTGCACTCGACCGCACCCCTGCAAGCCACCGCGCAGCACTACTTGCCGGAGGAAGGCACACAGATTCCGGTGCCGTTCCTTTCCTTGAGCATCGTAGGATTCCTCTGTCTTGCCGGTCTGATCTTTATTATCACCCGGTTGCGAGATGCGGAAGTCCGCGCGCTGGGGTTGTCCATCATTGGCATTTATGTATGGACGGTGCTGTCCATGGTGATGACCTTGGTCGGCACCACCCTACTGAGCTTCCGCCTTGAGGTCATCGTGGTGCTGTTGTTCGCGACGGCGGGCGTCCTTGCCCTTGCGGAAGTCCGCAAAGCCGGTATTCACCGCCTGTACCCCGCTAGTTTCTCCCACGCGGCCAATAAGCGGATTACGGCGGTTTTTGGCATTTTCCTCGCCTTGGCTGGAGTCCATTATGCCCAGCAGATTCCCGAGGCAAACGAAGATGCCATCGACCACGCCTACAGTGATACCGATGGTTACGGCGAGCGCGCGGATCGCTTTACCAGCGATTCCGCCCATTATTATCTGGATATCCACAACTTCATCCAGGATCAGGGCTATACGGCCAACGAAACGGTAGTCCTCACGGATGAAAAAACCTTCATGGCTTACTACCCATACTGGGGCTTTAACGCCTTTACCAGCCACTATGCAAATCCCCTCGGGGAATTCAAACACCGCAATGACCAGATTGAAGCCTGGGCGGATGAGTCATGGGACTCTACTCCTGCAGAGTTCCAAAAATCCCTCGATTCCGCACCGTGGCGCGGGCCGGATGCCATCATCTTCCGCGGCGACCTCGACAATAAAGATGATGGGTTCAAGGTGCACTTGGCTGAGGATATCTATCCTAACCAGCCAAATATTCGCTACCGCGCAGTCTTCTTCAACCCCGAGGTCTTTGCGGAAGGCTGGGAGCTGGAGCAAACGGGTCCATTCGTAACGGCGGTGCGAACCAAGTAAGTTCACCCACACTTCCCCGGGGTTATCGGGGCGTGCACACGGGAACTTGGGCCAGACTGACGTACACTAATCGCCGTGTCAGATAGCCTTAAAACGAAATCGAAAGAAGCACGCCCCTCCGGGCTAAGTATCGCCACAGCCCCTGCCGGGTTGCGCTGGACCGCGATCATCGCCGGGTTAATTGGTTTCCTGTGTTTTATAGCCACCCCGCTATTGCCAGTGAACCAAACCCAGTCTTCCTTTGATTGGCCGCAGAATGATTCGCTGCAATCTATCAATGCACCGCTTATCTCCGTGGCGCCGGAAAACTTGGAGGCCACCATCCCCATGTCCGCGGTGGATGAGCTCCGCGATGGCCAAAACATGGTCTACAGCACCGTCCCACCCGAGTCTAAGAAGGCATCGAACCGCGGCCTATTTGTCCGTTCCGGCGATGACGGCTTGTCTGTGGTCTCGCTCGATGAGGTCCTACTGACCTTAAGCGCTAAAGAAGTAGCGCAGCTTTCCGATGACGCCCAGCTGCACATCTCCGCCACCGGTGACGGCACCACCGTCAGCGTCGGCAAACACAAAAAGACCACCGAAGATGACCTGCGCCCGCAGGTCACCGGTGTGTATACCGAGCTTAAAGATGATGCCAATGTGCAGAACTTGGTCGATGACGGGCTGAATATCCACGTCGATATCAACTCGCGGTTTACTTCTTCTCCCTCGCTGATTAAGTCCATCGCGATGTGGCTCGGCGTCGCTATGGTGATTGTCTCGCTGTTCTGCCTGTGGCGCATTGACCGCCTTGATGGGCAAAAGCTGCGCTTCATGCCAGAGACGTGGAAGAAGATTCGCCCCCTCGATGGCGTCGTCGCCGCCGTCTTGGGCCTCTGGTACATCTTCGGTGCCAATACCTCTGACGATGGCTTCATCTTCTCTATGAGCCGCGTCTTCGATAACGCCACGTACATGGCCAACTACTACCGGTGGTACGGCGTGCCGGAGGCGCCATTCGGCTCACCGTACTATGACCTCGTCGCGCTACTATCGCAGATTTCCACGGCGTCGGTCTTCGTCCGCCTGCCCGGACTAATTTCGGGGCTCATTATCTGGTTCATTCTTTCGCGGGAAATGCTGCCGCGCTTTGGGGACATCGTCGATGCCCGCCGCGTCAGCCACTGGACCGCCGCACTGATGTTCCTAGCCTTCTGGCTGCCGTATAACAACGGCACCCGCCCAGAGCCGATCGTGGCCCTAGGCGTGATGGTGACGTGGGCATCCTTTGAGCGCGCCATTGCCACCCACCGGTTGCTGCCGGCAGCCGTAGGCACCATCGCTGCCACGATTACGCTCGCCGCCGGCCCCACTGGCCTTTTTGCGGTTGGCGTATTCCTCGTGAGCCTGCCGCACCTTTTCCGTGCCATGGCCGCGCGCGTGCCCGCCATGGGCGGTGGCGCTACCGGTTGGCTTAGCTTGGTTGCCCCATTTTTGGCTTCCGGCACTGCCATCATCGTCGCTGCCTTTGGAGATCAGACCTTGGCCAGCGTCGCTGAATCCACCCGGGTGCGCTCGGAGGTCGGCCCGTCGCTGCCGTGGTATGCCGAATACGCCCGTTATTCCACGCTCTTCCAAGAATCCGTGGATGGTTCGCTGACCCGCCGCTTCGCCGTACTCACCATGCTGTTTTGCTTGGTGCTCATCCTGGCTGCGTTTATCAAGGATCGCCGCGTTATTGGTGCCGCAGTCGGCCCCACCCAGCGCCTGCTCATCATCGTCGCGCTGTCGATGTTCTTCCTCATGTTCACCCCGACCAAGTGGACGCACCACTTTGGTATCTATGCCGGTGTCGCCGGGGTGATCGCTGCGCTGGCTGCCGTAGTGCTATCCAGGTTTGCGTTGCGCTCCCCGCGCGCCCGCACCTTTAGCATCGCCGCGGTGCTCTTCTTGCTCGCCATCTCCTTCGCGGGTTGGAATGCTTGGTGGTACGTATCCTCCTTCGGCATCCCATGGTGGGACCGCACAGTGCAGTTCAAGGGCATTGAGGCCAACTCGATCCTGCTCGCCATCTCCTTGGTCGTCCTCGCGGTCGGCGTGGTGCAATCCTTGCGCCACAGCCATCGCAAATTGCAGGCCCAAGAGGAGGGCACGGAAAAAGAATTCAAGCAAGAAGCCGCCGCGAAGGTATCGCGCTCGGCCGGCATCATGTCCGCGCCCATCGCGGTAGCCTGCGCCATTGTGGTGGCTTTTTCGATGGCTTCTTTTGCCAAGGCCACCGTCGCCCAGGCGGATTCCTACTCAGTGGGCAAGGGCAACCTAGCATCCTTGCGCGGTGATACCTGCTCGCTGGCCAATGAAACCTTGGTAGAAACCAATACCAATGACTCCTTCCTCACCCCAGTGGATGGTGACTTAGGCGATTCCTTGGTAGACAAGGATGAAACCAGCAACGGATTCGGGCCGAATAATATCCCCGAATCCATCGAGCCTGAGGATCAGGATTCTGCTTCTGTGGGTGCCATTGGAGATAGCTCCCAAGATTCCGACTCCACCAGCCAAGACGATGCCACCGCTGGGACGAATAAGGAATCCGGCGGGGATTCTTCTGATGATTCGCAGGAGACCCGCCGCGCTGGGAAGAAGGCTTCAGAAAGCACCGATACGTCTGAAGGCGGTGTCCGCGGCACGAAGGGCGTCAATGGCTCGACCATGCACCTACCCTTCAACTTGGACTACACCAGCGTGCCAGTCTTGGGCTCCTACACCGAAAGCCAAGAGTCGCTGTCCCAGGTAACCACGAAGTGGTATCACCTGCCGGAGACCACGGAAAATACCCCGGTTCTGGCTGTCAGCGCCGCGGGCAAGATTTATCACCACGATGTCAATGATGTGGAACAAGAGGGCATGGAGCTCACCTTGGAATACGGCACCATCGATGAGGATGGCAAGGTCACCGATAAGGGAGAAAAAGAGCTTTCCGATGTCGGCGCCACCCCCAAGTGGCGCAACCTGCGCCTGCCCATGGATGAATTGCCGGAAGAAGCCAATGTCGTACGGCTAGTGGCCGAGGACGATTCCACCGATGAAGATGACTGGCTAGCCTTCACCCCGCCGCGCGTGCCGGAACTAGACAGCATCAATAACCAGTTCCCTGCGGAAAAGCCCGCGCTCTTGGACTGGGCGGTGGCTCTGCAGTTCCCCTGCCAGCGCACCTTTGACCACTACGCCGGCGTAACCGAGATTCCGGAGTATCGCATCCTCCCAGATGCGGCGGCGCAAACCTCCCTGACGGATTTCCAATCCTTCTCAGGCGGCGGTGCCATGTCCACTGCGGAAGCGGTGAACTACTCCTACGAAATCCCGAGCTACCTCAATAACGATTGGGCCCGCGACTGGGGCGCCATTGAAAAGTACGAATTGCGTACCGATTCACAGGGCAATACCCCAGCCAACGCAGAGATCGATTATGAGGACGTTACTCGTTCTGGACTGTGGAAAGAATCCGAGATGAAGATCCGGCCAGAAGGCGAGCAGTAGGCCCACTGGCCCCGTTGCTGCGGCCCGTTCCGGACTGAGAGCCGGACCGGGACCGGGATCGGGACTGGGGCCGCAGCCGGCGTACCAGCCAATCGCCGGCGAAGAAGAGGAGCAGCGAGGCTCCAAATAGCGGCGCAATGATCGAGTAGATCACAACCCCTGCCACCACGACGGGGGTTATTTTTAGCTCGGGGAGGCGGCGGCGCGGCTTATTCCACCACATCCACAGCCCGGCGATGCTGATGACGAGAAGGCCCAGCGCCAGCGCGGCCAAGGCCACCTGGCTGTAGATGCCGAAGAGGGTGCCCATGTGCAATTGGATAAGCCAGGAGGTCAGCCGGGCGGCGAGAGGCCAATCCGCCGAATTGATGCGGTCGATGACACGGCCATCTGCGGTGACCGCTACGGCATCGCTACGCAGCTTGTATGCCGCGCGCCCCTCGCGCACCGTCCAGGCATCGCCGGCTTGCTCCGGCGGGGTCATCCGCAGCACCCCGGTAAGCCCCTCGCTGCGGGCGGTGGACAAGGCCGTCTGCGCGCCCTCGAGCACGTCGTTGTCTACGGCCTCACCGCCGCTATGTCCAGCATGACCCTCGTGGCCTTCGTGACCCGCGTGTCCCGCGTGCCCGGCATGGACACCGGCACCGGTGCCGGCTTCTGCCACAGAAGTTGCCACGGATGGTTCCTTCCAGTTGAGCTCCTCGCGCACCTTGCCAATATTGCTTCCGGCAACCATCGACCAGGTCAAGCCGGTAATGGTGAGGAATAGGAACCCGGGCAGCAACCAGCTGCCCAAGCGGGCGTGTATCCGCAGCACCTTATTGTTTTTCTTCTGGCTTTTCTTCCTGCGCTTGAGCCAGAGATAGACACCGGCGATCGTCAGTGCACCGAGCCAGGAGGCGGCGAGCTCCGCATAGATGCGGCCGGGCTCGCCCAACCACAAGGTGCGGTGGCCGTTGGACAACCACGTGCGCAGCGGCAGCGCCCGCGAACCGCCGTATTGTTGTTCTTCGCCGGTAATGCGCAGGTCCACTGGATCGACGAATACGGCGTGGGTGTAGCTGGGGCTCTTGGCATCTGGATCCGTGAACAGCACGCGGGTGGTCTCTTCCGGATCTTCAGACGCCTCCACCGCGGCCACCGCGGCGCCGGGGTGTTGGCGCTGCGCCGCGGCGATCTGTTCATCCAAGCTGCGCGGGCTGCCCTGCGCGGTGGCGGTGATTTCATCGTGGTACACCCACTGCTCAAGGGTGGGCGCGAGCGCGTAAAAAAGCCACTGAGCGCGGCAACAATGAGGAACGGCGCGACGATCACGCCGACAAACTTATGCAGGCGCGATAGCGCACCATGAGTTGTAGTCTTCATGGCTCACTAGTCGCAGCCTTATTGGCATGAGTTCCCGATTATCGCTGAAATAATGGAGCCCTAATCTATTGCGCCAGCTCACCGCGCAAAAATTCGGCTGCATCCTGCACCCGCTGGCGTGCCACGGCCGGGGTGGATACGCGGTGGGTTGAGACATAATCGCGCTCTTTAGCTTGGGGGATGTGGACGCGATCGGCTATCTCATCCTCGGTCGCGGTCTGCACGAAGGTCTCAGGGAATTGTTTAGGCAGCTCATAGCCCACGCGGTAATCCTCCGGCAGGTTGGCCAGGGCGCCGAAATCGGGGAAGGTGAGCAAGAGGGCATCGGCAGCCGCAAGTGCTGCTAACGCACCGCCGGAAGAATATCCCCACGTGGTGACGTGGGAGGCGCCCTGCTCGCGGGCGTAATCAATGGCGCGGTTGACCGCCGCGACCATGTCTTTGACCGTGTGCTCCGGCGCGAGCGGATAATCAACGTCAATGATCGTGGTGCCGGAAAGCTGCGCGGCGGCGGCAACCTCGGGGCGCCACTGCATTTCCAGCGCCTTCCCATCGCCGCGCCACCAGCCGCCAGAGTGCAGCGATACTGCCCACCGGCCGGTGGGTTCGGATGGGCGGAAAATGGCGCCGACCTCGGTGGAGTCTACGGTAATGCCATCCGTAAACGCCGTACCCGGAAGCGCGTGATTAACACCGGTACCCAAAACCATCATGGCGGCGTGGGTGATGCGGTCGGGCAACAGTGCGCAATAGTGGTCCGCCTCCGGCGAGCCACCGCCGGCCCAGGGCGGGCGGAAATCCGGCGTCTCATAATGGGCGTCGATATAAGAAACCAGCTGCTCTAGCTGTTCTTCCTCGCTCATCTGGCGGTCTTGCCCGCCGATGCGCCATTCTTGGCCGGGCTCTAGTGGCCGGTGCGGATCTTTATCGTGTGCATCAGTCATATCCCCGAGCCTACGCGTGCACATGATGCGCACAAGGTGGGCTCGGGGGAGAACCGATTTACCAGATGGTGACGCGGTCCTCAGGGGCCAAGTACATCGCGGAGTCTTTGTCTACGTCGAAGGCCTCGTAGAACTCGGCGATATTCGCGGCGATGAGGTTGCAACGGAACTCCGCGGGCGAGTGCGGGTCAATGGCCAGGTACTGGGTCGCCATCTCCGGGCGGATGGCCGTGCGCCAGACGCGGGCCCAAGACAAGAAGAAGCGCTGCAGGCCGTTGTAGGTATGCTCGGCCAATTCCGGCTCGGCACCGTCGACCTCAAATTCCTCTTCTTGGCCCAGTAGGTCAATGCCCTTATCGGCGCAATAATTCTTGTAGGCCACCACGGAAATGCCCAGTCCGCCCAGGTCACCAATGTTTTCACCCAAGGTGAACTTGCCGTTGACGCCGGAAGATTCGGTGCCAGCATCCTTTAGCACCGTAGGCACCTGGCCATCGAATTGCTCCACCAGCTTTGCCGTAAGCGCCTCGAAATCCGCGCGATCCTCATCGGACCACCAGGAGTTCAGGTTGCCCTGGCCGTCGAATTGCGAGCCCTGGTCATCGAAACCATGGCCAATTTCGTGCCCGATGACAGAACCAATGGCACCGAAGTTCTCAGCGGCATCCGCATCCGGGTTATAGAACGGCGGGCGCAGGATGGCGGCTGGGAAGGTAATGTCATTGACCACCGGGTTGTAGAAGGCATTGACGGTCTGCGGGGTGGTGACCCACTCATCGCGGTTGGCGGGCTTGCCAATCTTTGTCAGTTCATAGTCGTGGGAAAAGGCGGACCCGGCGCGGGCACTGGCAATCAGATCTGCGCCCTGGTCAGAAATTTCCAGCCCGGAGTAGTCGCGCCAGGTATCGGGGAAACCAATCTTGGCCTTGAACTGGGAGAGCTTTTCTAGGGCGCGCTCGCGGGTCTGCGGGGTCATCCACTCCAGTTGGGAAATGCGCTCGCGGTAGGCGGCGATGAGGTAGTCCACCAGCTCATCCATTTCGCGCTTGGAGGATTCTGGGAAGTGCGCGTCCACGAACTCCTTGCCAATTTCCTCTCCTACCAGGCTTTCTGCCAAGCCCACCGCGCGCTTCCAGCGGTCACGCTGCTGGGTAGCACCAGAAAGCCGAGTGCCGTAGAACTCGAAGTTCTTGGCGCCTACTTCCTCCGGCAAGAGGGCCGCGCGGGAGCGCAGGATGTGCCAGGTGGCCCACAGCTGCCAATCGGCCATGCGGTCAGCGGTAAAGAGCTTTTCCAGGTGCTCCAGGTAGGACGGCATCATATTCACCACGCGGTGCTCCGGCAGCTTTCCGCCGGCGAGCAAGGCTTGGGTGATGGAGGGCAGCTCAGAAAACTCGCACGGGTTATTGGTCTTTACCGCATCGCGGGTAGAAACCACGTCCCAGTGGCCCGCCGCCAGCTCTTTTTCTAAGCCCACGATGCGCTCGGCTGCAACCTCGGTGCCGAGGCCAAACAGGCGGGTGGGCTCGATAAAGCCCAGCATCTCCGCCACGTGCTTTTCGTAGGCGGCCAGCGTTTCCGCGTGCGCTTCTTCGCGATAGTAGGCCTCATCCGGCAGGCCCAAGCCGGATTGCACGATATAGGCAACGGCCTCTTCCGAGCCGGAGTCCTTTTCCACCCAGAACGTCGCCGGCGCCCCCACGCCCTCGCGCTCGAGCTCGCCCAAGCGGTGCGCCAATTCCGTGGGGTCGGCAGCGCTCAGACGGTCAAGGTCCGCATCCAGCGGGGCCATGCCGGCGCGATTCACGCCCTCTGTATCCATGAAGGACGCATACAGCTTGCCGGGGCGGCCATCGTTGTCTTTGACGATGTCATGAACCAATTCTTCTGCTTCATCGCGCAGTGCATGGAAGGTGCCATCCACACCGCGATCATCTGGGACAACGTGATTTTCTACCCAAGGTCCGTTGACTAATTGATAAAGATCTTTCATGGTTGCCACTGTAGGCCAAACCTTCCAGTTAAGGTATGGACTATGGAAAAATTCCGCTTTCCACCAGCCCGGCCGCGCAGCCTATTTATTGCCGTCATCGCCTTCGTGACGGTGGTGCTTGCCTTGCCCGCCATCGTCCACGCGGTGCTACCACCACACCCCGCCGATGTGGAGCAGGTAACCCTGTCTGATCCCAGCCAGGACTGGGATATTACCGTGTCCGATCTGTACTGCGAGCGCGACTATACTTCGCTGGCCAGCGTTGGCTGGACCTGCGGTGACACCTCCGTACAGGCGGTCATCGTGGAAGATACCGACGACGATGAGCACACCCTGCGCCGCATGGTCCGGGCCTATGGCATGGCTCCAGGCCTTCCAGAGGGCGAGGTCTATGAAGGAAAAGATGGTGCCCTCGCGCTTGCCGATGCCCCCTCCTCCACCGCCGCCATCTCCATCAACGGCACCGGTGCGGACGAGAATAAGGACTGGGTGGTCACCGTCACCGGGGAATCCGCCGCAACGCGCACAACCACTGAACGCCTCTGGAAAGCCTTCGGGCAAGACGAACTACCAGAAGAAGTCACTGCTGATATCGAGGAGTTTTCTGGAAAGGCCTTGGTTTAAATGTCTAAGCTTTTTCGCACCGCGCTGTGGATTTTCTCCGGTCTGGGCCTTATCGGTTTTATCTCCCAGACGGTCATCACCCTATTGATCTCACCGCTGATGGGCATTATCAGCATCCTCATTGCGGCGATCCTTGTTGCAATAGTCATCGCACTATTGCGCCTGAGCCCTATGTGGGCGCGCCCGGCGCGCGTATGGGCACCGCTTGCCTTTTTATGGGGCTCCGGCATGGCTATTAGCTTGGCATCTATAAGCTCTACCCCGGTCATGCAGCTCGCCATCAATTCTGGGTGGGTCGATTCCTTTATGTCATGGAGCGGTGCCTATCCCGAAGAGATTTCCAAGGCCACCGGCGTTTTATTCGTCCTGATGTCCTTCCGCCAACTCAACCGCCCCTGGCACGGGTGGATGGTCGGCGCCGTCGTTGGCCTGGGCTTTGAGGCCAACGAAAATATCCTCTATGGCTCAATGGGCGCTACCACTCACCCGGATAGCGATTTTGCGGGGCTCATGCAGATGTGGGGCTTGCGCCTTATCGCTGGCCCTGGCCTGCACGTCTTGCTCACGGCGCTCGCCGGTTGGGGCATCGGCTGGGCCCTCTACGCGGCGGCCAAGCCTCTCTGGTGGCGCATCGGCGTGGCACTCGGCTGCCTCGCGGTATCCTTCCTCCTGCACTTTGGTTGGAATTACCTGCACGATTCCGATACCGCGGCCGTCATCCAAGCCCTCTCCGTGGCAATCATCTTGTACCCGCTGAGCATCTGGCTCATCCTGCGCGGCAATAACTACGCACACAACGATGACAGCTACAGCCACAGCACTGCGGAGGACGCGCTCGTCTTCACTCGCTAGCCCCAAGCGTGCTTGTTTCCCCAAAATGTCCAAAACAACCGCATTCCGCCAAAATTTCCCTCGATTTTCGGAGAAACGCGCTTGCTTTGGACGCCTAAGCATCCTGAGACTCCCCCGGCCGCAAAAATCTGTGGTTTAAGGCACATGGTGGTGGTGAGCTTCGCTACACTCTCTACAAGGCGCTTTTGCCACCTATCCTCCACTTTAAGGACTGAGGACCTTCATGAATGCCCCAACCCACGAGTCCCGCACGGATGACAGCACGGAAAGTACCGAGGGGGCAGCTCCGACAAATTCCGCAGAGGAAGCCAACCGGCAGAAGGCAGTGGGCTCCGCCCTGTCTTGGGTCATCGCGCTTTTTGGCACCGGTGTTGGTGCCGGCATCCTCTTCTTGCCGCTCAACGCCGGCGCCTTCGGATTTTGGCCGCTCGTCTTCGCCACCGTGTTCATCTTCCCGCTGGTGTATTTTTCCCACCGGACCTACGCCCGCATAGTCAGCGGCGCACCACAAGAACAACACGGGAAAGACGTCCTAGAGCTGGTGCGCTACTACCTTGGCCGCAATAGCGGCCTTTTCATCGCCGTCTTGTATTGGCTGGCCATCGTGCCAACAGTGCTCATTTATGGCATCAGCATTACCAATGTGGTCGATAGCTTCATCGTCAACCAGCTCGGGGGGCCAAGCATCAATCGGTGGATATTGTCCATTGCCTGCGTGGGCGTTATGACGGGCCTTTTTGCCATCGGCCGCCGCCCCATGCTGTGGCTGGCCCAGATGCTGGTCTACCCGCTTATCGTCGCCCTGGCGGCAACCTCCATTTATTTGATCCCCAAGTGGGATTTCGAAAGCTTCCTCAACGTTGAATACGAAGGCGGTATCTGGGGAATCCTTAAGGGCATCCTGCTTATCCTGCCGGTGCTGGTCTTTTCCTTTTCCCACATGGCCGCGCTATCTCAGTTCTCCGTTGACGTGCAGCCGGCCTACGGCAAAAAGACGGAGAAGTTTGTCTCTCGTGTGGAGCTCTACACCGCCGCAATGCTCGTGGTATTTACCATGTTCTTCGTCTGGTCCTGCGTCCTCGCGCTCGGCGCGGACGGTTTGAGCGAGGCCGTCGATCAGAACATCCCGGTGCTGTCTTATTTCGCCAACGTCACGGGCACGCCGTTCATTGGATATATGGCACCGCTTATTACCATGTGTGCGATCATTTCTTCCTACTTTGGACACATGCTTGGTTCCGAGGAAGGCACGGAGTACCTCCTGCGCATTGCCGTTCCCCGCATGGCCAATAAGCTCTCGCGCCGCGCGCTGCTCAACATCATTTATGTCATCGTATTCGTGGCAACGACCCTCGTAGCCGTCTTCAACCCCTCCATCATGGACATGATTTCAGTAGTTGGTGGCATCTTCGTGGCATTCTTGGTCTATCTGGTGCCGGTCTACATGTTTAAAAAGGTCGATGACTATTCCCAGTTCAAAAACGACATCTGGAATTACTTCGTCTTTGGCATGGGACTTGTCATCATGGCCGTGACCGTCTGGAACCTGATCTAACGGCCAGTCCCTCGCCGCTTATTGGCACACCCGAACTTGGCTTACCTGCGCCAGGGCTTGATTAGCGTTCGCGCACGCTTGGCGCTCAAGATCGGCCGCGGTGCGGGTGGCATCGCGAAGCGCCTGCTGCGCAGGTTCTGGCAGGTTGAGGCCGTTTTCGATGCGCGCGCCGATGGCCTCACTGGATCCGCCGCCTGGGGCATTGTTGACGCCGCGCGTGACATCAGCGGTATGGGTCTGCGCATCGCCGTAGGTGTTGGCGGCTACGGTAAACCCATGCCCAGTAGATACGGAGGCGTGGATGGTGCGGTCATCGGACCAACCGAATTTGGTGCCCCATACTCCGGGAATGTGGTCGGTGCCGAAATCCTGTCGGTATCCATCCGCGGCCACGGGAGCTGCGGTAGCCATTCCCGCGAAAATGGGCGCCGCTACGGGATCGTGCTGGATCTCGGCAGTAAACCGCGCGACATCTTCGCTCGAGGTCTGCGTGGTTCCCCAGTAGCCGGTGTAGTGAGTCTCGCTCAGCCCGAATTCCTGGATGATGCTGGGAATGGCCTGCGGGTAGCGGCGGTCTAGCTCCCTTGCCACATTATCGTCGCTATAGCGAATCATATTTTCCACTTGGGCCTTATCGGCGGCAGAACCATACTTGAGCACCCAATATCCCAGGTAGAGCTTGCTCAAGGATAGCGCCGGGCGGGACTCGTGGCTATTGGCGGTAGAGACGGTGGCGCCGGAATCGTGCCTAACGGTGATCTGCGTACGATCAGGCACGGATTGGGGATCGAGGCTGACCGCTTGGGCAGCGGGAATGGTCACGAAGGAAAGTGCGGTAACGAGAGAACCAATAGCTAATTTTTTCATAACGCATATAGCGTAGCTGGAGAGGTGCCGCACCGCAGTCTATAACTGCAAAAAGTTTTCCTACTGCACTATCTATCGCATCAATACCGCTAGGTCCCGCGCATCCATGCCGTGCTTATGCATGGCGACGCGCCCGTGAGAATGCTCGATGCCCTCGCGGTCCCAGTATTCTTCCGCACGAACGGGATCGTGGGAGGCGCCATTGGCGCGGACCACGCGCCACCAGGCGGCGTTACCACCGTGCCTATTCATCACGGTGCCGACATTGCGGGCCCCGCACCCGGCGAGTTTTGCCACCTCCCCGTAGGAGGACACATTGCCGGGCGGGATAACGGCCACGATGGCTAGCACGCGCTGTGCCAAATCAGAGGAGTCTGACATAAAACGCCTCTTGCCTGCCACTTAGCCCCTGGTGGGGTTGAGCACGTCATCGGATTCGCTGGGCTCATCCTCGGGCGCGTCTTCGACCTCAGTCAGGGTGACGGTCGCGCCGGTGGAATCCGCGAGCAGGCACATGCGCCCGAAGGGGGAGTCCCACGGCTCGCGGATGATTTCACCACCAAGCTCTACCGCTTTCTTGGCGGCTGCATCGATATCGCGCACCCCTAGGTAGGTCTGCCAGAAGCTTGGCACCTGGGGTGGGAACTGGCCTTCGGCATTCCACAGGCCCGCGAACGGGGCGCCGTCTTCTTCCGCGGTGGCGTAAATGAAGTTCTCGTCCTCAGACTCCATGGCACGAATCTCCCAGTTGAATAGCTCTCCATAAAAGTCCATGGCCTGCCGGAATCGCGTCGTGGCGGTCAGTTCGTGCCATACCGGGGTGCCGGGTTCGCCACCGGCAACGAAGTGCTCTGGGCCGGAGGGCTGGATGAGGCCGAACATGCCACCGGCGGCATCGGCAAGCAGGGCCATGTGCCCCAGCTGCACGGGCTGGGGCGCGGCGAGGATGCGCCCGCCCAGGTTCTCCGTGCGCTGGCAATCGCCGTCGATGTCCTTGGAGAGGAAGTAGGTCACCCACGTATCCGGCATGGGTGCCTCGTCCGGCTGCGGGATGAGGCCGGCGATGGGCAGGCCCTGCAGGCGCGCCATCTGATAGGGGTTGTCCTCCTGGGTCTCGGCCGAGATTTCCCAGCCCAAGACCTGCTCATAAAAGTGGGCGGACTTGCGCGGATCCGAGGTGGTCAGATCGATCCAGTAGGGCATGCCTACTTCGGCTTCAAATGCGGGCATTTATAGATTCCTCCACTTTTCCGGATCAAAGTCATCATCTGCGGTGGCTTCATCAAAATAGTCATCATCATCGTCGGGCTCGCCCACGCGCGCGCAGGTGCCTTCAATGCACACCTCATCGCCAATCTGCAGCGTGGCGCCGCGGCGGGTTTCGGTCTCACCGTTGACCGTCACCGCGCCTTCTGCGATAAGTTCCTTGGCTTCACCACCGGTGCCGACCAAGCTGGCCAGTTTAATAAACTGACCCAATTTGATGGACTCGCCAGAAATTGCAACCTCAAGCATGCCGCCCAGCTTACCCAGAGCCCGTTCCCGCGCGGCTATGGGTGGGGTGCAAGGGCTTAGTCACGCGCGCGCGCAGCGAGACCGCCGTGCCCGTGGCGGTGACCAACAGCATGTCATTATTGGTGCCCATTGGGGAATAGTCGAAGGCGATGCCCACCACGCCATCAGCGCCCAATTCCTGGCCGCGGCGCCACAATTCATCTAGCGCCGCCTCGCGGGCCTTGATGGCTTCGCTTTCATAGCCGGAGGCACGTCCACCGGTGATATTGCGTATCGATGCCCCGAAGTCTTTGAGCATATTGATGCCGGTAACGGTCTCACCAGCGATGATGCGCAGGTATTTGGTGATTTCATAACCGTCGACGGTATTTGTGGTAGTAAAAATCATAACTTCAGGCTACATCGCAATAAGCCCGCGGATGCCTTCAAAGAGGATAACCACGCCGAGTAGCAGGAAGACAATGCCACTGACGATGTCCACCCACGCCGAGTTCTTGGCCATCCACTTCGATACCGCGCGCGTGCTCAAGCCGACGCCGACGAAGAGAACCAAGCTTTCTAGTACCAATACCGCGGCGACGACGACGTTTCCGCCCACCCCCATGCCGGGGTCGATGAAATTGGCAAAGATGGCGCCGAAAAAGATGACCACCTTGGGGTTCGAAAGGTCACAGATTAATCCCATGCGGTAGGCCGTCTTCGCCTTGATGATGCCGTCCGGGGTGAATCCGCGCGGTTGTGGTGCCTGCTTCTCTGTGCCCACGACGGTGGCTGGTGCGCGCCGCTCCCGCAGGCCGGAGGAAATCGCGCTATAGGCCATCCACAGCAGATAGCTGCCGCCTAGGACCTGCAGGAGCACCAAAATGCCCTCATGCGTAGAGATCAATGCCGAAAGCCCGGCGAGTGAAGCGATGGTCCACAGGGCAAGGCCCGTTGTACTACCAATGGCCACCCACACTGCCGCGCGGGTGGAACGCGCACCCAGGCGGATAATCTGAACCACATCTGGCCCCGGCGAAGCCATGGCCGCGAACCATATACCCATCAGGGTCACAAGGGCACCTATAGCCACCTAACACCTCCACATTCGTATGCATTTTTACTAACGCAAACAACTGTAGGAAGTGTCTCACCTGCAGCGAAACAGGTAACTACTGTGATTTCAGCAGCGCGGTGGCACCCTCCCCGGCCATCACCACACCAAGCAGGCCAAAGACGAGGCCTGAGACCATATCGATAGCGGCGGAATACCGCGCCGTCCACCGCGCGGCTGCGCGCACGAGCAGCGCAAAGGCGGAAAACCACACGAAGGACATGGCCGCGAGGATTAACGCCACCGCGATAGTCCACCCCACAGACATATCCGGACGGATGAATTGGGCGAATACCGCCCCGAAAAATACCAATGCCTTAGGGTTCGACAGGTTAGTCACCAGCCCCAGCTTGAAAGCCCGCCAGTTGGTCATGTCTTCGGCATCGGCATCGCCAGCCGCCCGTGCCTGGTCCGCATAGTCTTTCGTGTCCACCTCGTGGGCGGGCGCGCGCCGCGCGGCTAACCCGCTGCGCAGGGACGATACGCCCATGTACAGCAAGAAAAGCCCACCGAGCAATTGCAAGATGCTCAGCACGCTCGGCCGCGCCGTAATCAGCGCCGATAAACCGGCCAGGGAGGCGACAATCCAAAAGACCGTTCCGCTAAATACCCCCACCGCGCACATTAGTCCGGCGCGCGTGGAACGCGGGGCCACGCGGATGACCTGCACGATATCCGGGCCCGGAGACACCAAAGCCGCGAGCCAAATCCCCATCAGGGTAAGAAGTGCGGAAATGGTCACGGCTTTAAGCTCCTTAAATTAAGCGGGCGTTAGTAAGCACCCTTCGGCGCCTCCTTGTGGTCACGGATTGCCTCGCCTTCGGCGTAGAGCGGCATATCCTCGTGAGCCTTGTACCACGGAGTGTAGTTAGGCTCGAGCGGCGTGCGACCGGCAATGAGGTCCGCAGCCTTCTCGCCCACCATCATAGTCGGGGAGTAGATATTGCCGTTGGGAACCGAGGGAAATACGGAAGCATCGGCAATATACAGGCCATCGATGCCCCATACGCCCATGGTCTCTGGGTTCACCACGGCCATGGGATCGGACTCATCGCCCATCTTGGCGGTGCAGGATGGGTGCAGTGCGGTCTCGCCGTCATTGCGGACCCACTCCAAGATTTCCTCATCGCTTTGGACCTCTGGGCCCGGGCTGAACTCGCGGGCGCCAACTTCCTCCATTGCCTTGGTATCCAGCAAGGAGCGGGCGACGCGGACGGCTTCTACCCATTCGCGGCGGTCCTGCTCGGTGCGCAGGTAGTTAAAGAGGATGGAGGGCTTTTGACGGATATCGGAGCTCTTGATGTGCACGTGGCCCTTGGTATCGGAGAACATCGGACCAACGTGCCACTGGAAGCCGTGCTTCACGTCGGCCTTTTGGCCGTCATAGCGCACCGCCATGGGCAGGAAGTGGAACATCAAGTTCGGGTAGGCCTCATCCTCGTTGGAGCGCACGAAACCGCCGCCCTCAAAGTGTGAGGTAGCCACTGGGCCCTTCTTCGTCAGCAGCCACTGCAAGCCCATGAATGGCCAACGCCACTTATCCAGGTAAGGCTGGGAGGAAGCGGTGGACTTGGTGGTTTCGTACTGGATATAGACCTCGAGGTGGTCTTGCAGGTTCTCACCCACGCCTGGCAGGTGCTTGACCACATCGATGCCGTGCTTTTCCAAGATCTCGCGGTCGCCCACGCCAGAGACCTCTAGCAACTGCGGGGTATTGATGGCACCGGCGGACAACACGATCTTGTCTGCGAAGACGCGGTGGGTGCCGCCCTGCCACTCGTATTCCACGCCCACTGCCTTGGTGCCTTCAAAGAGGATCTTGGTGGTAAATGCGCGGGTACGCACCTCAAGGTTGTCGCGGTCCTGGTTGGGGTACAGGTAGGCGCGGGCAGCGGACCAACGCTTGCCGTGCTTGATATTGCGATCGAAGGGAGCAAAGCCTTCCTGGCGGTAACCGTTGACGTCATTGGTCAGGTTATAGCCTGCTTCTTGCACCGACTTAAATAGCGCCTGAAAAAGCGGCGAGGTTGCTGGACCGCGGGACAGGTAGAGCGGACCATCGTGGCCGCGGCGCGGATCATCGTCGTCTGCGGCGGCGGTGGTTTCCATGCGGTTGAAATACGGCAAGCAGTGGGCAAAATCCCAGTTATCCATGCCCGGGTTCTGGCCCCACTTTTCGTAGTCCATGGGGTTGCCGCGCTGATAGATCATGCCGTTGATGGAAGAAGAACCGCCGAGCACCTTGCCGCGCGCGTGGTAGATGCGGCGCCCATTCATCTCCGGTTCTGGATCGGACTCATACATCCAGTCATAGTTCTTTGCCCCGATGGGGAAAGAGAAACCAGAAGGCATGTGGATGAAAAGGTCCCACAGGGAATCCGGACGGCCGGCCTCAAGAACGAGCACGCGGGTGTCTTTGTCCTCGGTCAGACGAGCCGCGATGACGGAGCCAGCGGAGCCACCGCCGACAACGACCACATCGCTGACCTCATCCGTCGCCCTCTTTGTCGAGCGCTTCTTAGTCAATTTGTCCACGATACCCATAAATCCCCTTCCTTCTGTGAGCCATCTCACGCGTAGTTCTCGCCGTATTTGTGGCAGATCCATTGTATGGTGCGCAAAAAATCTAAGCTTTTCCGCTTTCATTTATGCACAATAGCGACCCCAGAATACACACCTGGTGGACGTTTTCCCAGATTAATGTATATTTACGGTGTTCGGGTATACATCTGAGTAGATGAAATCCGGGGTCTTTACGCATAGATTGCTCGCATATGATTTATGCCACCAACCTATCTCTTCCCCCTCTTTTCGGGGGGCTGTGGGGCACTCTTGCGAAAGATTCGGCACTTAATCGATCAAGACTAGGAGAAGTAGATGGCAAACCGTGGTCCGCACGACCATGAAGAGTCCCACACAGGGGATTCCGACACCTCTCTCGCTCACTCCACTGGGGAGACTCACCCAACTGGGGACAAGGGCCATAAACCGCGCAACCAAGTACGCGCCATCGTCGGCAGCTACAAGGCCGAAACCGGCGACGATGTCGGCGCAGACGAGGTGGCCGCGCCCAAGCCCAATTGGCCGGTCTTTATCATTTCCGGTGTCCTGATTATCGCCATGGCCCTGTATGCGGGCTTTGGCAAAGAATCCGCGGCGAATACCCTCGCCAGCGTCACCGGATGGATCGGCACGAACCTGGGATGGTTCTACGTCCTGACCGCCACCATCGCCGTGGTCTTCGTCCTCTACATCGCCTTTTCCAATACCGGCAGCATCCGCATGGGCCCGGACCACTCCCGGCCCAAATTCAATACCTTCTCGTGGGTATCCATGCTCTTTGCCGCCGGCATCGGCGTGGACCTCATGTTCTTCGCCGTGGCCGAGCCGGTCACGATGTACATGGACCCGCCGGTGGGCGATGGCGAAACCATGGAGGCCGCCAAAGAAGCCGTGGTCTATGCCATGTTCCACTACGGCCTTACCGGCTGGGCGCTCTATGCGCTGATGGGCATGGCCTTTGGTTACTTCGCCTACCGCCTGAATATGCCGTTGGCTATCCGCTCGGCGCTGTACCCGCTCATCGGCAAGCGCGTGCATGGGCCCATTGGTTCGGCGGTGGACATTGCCGCCATGCTGGGCACCGTCTTTGGCGTTACCGCATCCCTGGGCATCGGCGTGGTGCAGCTGTCCTACGGTTTCCACCTCATCTTCGGCATCGAGCAAGGACTGGGGCTGCAATCAGGGCTCATCATTATCGCGGTCGCCATTGCGACGTTGTCTGCCGTATCCGGTGTGGATAAAGGCATTCGCTTCCTCTCTGAGCTCAATGTCTACCTGGCCATCGCGCTGATGATCTACGTCGTGGTCTTTGGCAAGACCGCCTACCTTTTCGACGCCATCGTCACCAATATCGGTGATTACGTCTCCAAGTTCCCCTCCTGGACGCTGGAAACTTTCGCCTTTGCTGAAGACCAGGCCAGCGTGGATACCTGGATGCAGTCCTGGACCCTCTTCTTCTGGGCCTGGTGGATTGCCTGGGCAACCTTCGTCGGCCTATTCCTGGCCCGCATTTCCCGCGGCCGCACGCTGCGCCAGTTCATCCTGGGCACGCTGACCTTCCCCTTCCTGTTCATCCTGATGTGGATGTCCTTCTTTGGCAATACCGCCCTGGACATGGTGCGCTCCGGCGACTATCCGGAATTTGCGGAAAACGCCATCAACGTTCCTGAGCAGGGTTTCTATGACATGCTCCAGGAATTCCCCGGCTCCGCCATCGTCATCTTCCTGACCACCTTCATCGGCCTGCTGCTGTATATCACCTCGGCCGACTCCGGTGCGCTGGTCATGTCGAACTTCACTTCCCGCATCACGGATAACCGGCAAGATGGCGCCCGGTGGCTGCGCATTTTCTGGTCCATCACCGTCGGCGCGCTCACCTTGGCGTTGCTACAGCTCGATGGCATTGCCACCGTGCAGTCTGCAACCGTGGTCATGGGCCTACCCTTCGCGTTCGTGGTCTACCTCATCATGTTCTCGCTCTGGAAGTCGCTGCGCCTGGAAATCCTCCAGCGTGAGGCCCGGAAAACCGCGTTGCACGGCGCCATCAGCAGCCGCACCGAGCGCGAGCCGAGCGATTCCAACCTGTGGAAGAACCGCCTGGACCGCGCCAATTCCTTCCCCACCAAACAGGACATGGATGACTACCTGCGGGGAACCGCCACCTACGCCCTCGAGCAGGTGGCCACGCAAATGCGCACCCGCGGCTATGACGCCATCTTGCTCACCAGTGAGCTTCCCGATGCCGAATTGCCCCAGCTCGATCTCGAAGTCCGGCTGCACAACGAGCGCCAATTCCGCTACCAGCTCTTCCCTGTTTCCGCGGAGCGCCCGGACTTCTGCGAGGGCGACGGCGAGTACTACCGCCTTGAGGTCTACGACATGACCGGTTCGCTGGGCTATGACGTCTACGGCTACTCCGAAAACCAGATCATCAATAACGTGCTGGACCTGTACGAGCGCCACCTGGCATTCCTCTACATGCAGCAAAGCCAGCCGGGCGATTCCGATGTCTCCGATGGCGCCGAGCCGGAACGCACCTGGCGCGAAGATAGTTAAACTGGCGGGCGATACCGCCGCAATTAGAGAAAGGTTGCTTGCACTTTGAGCACCCAGAACACCTTGTTCGATCCCACGACCACCGAATTGCTCCAGGGCGTGCACTCCGGTGATGCCCCGAAGTCGCTCTTCATCAACGGCCAGTGGGAGGCCGCCCAGGATGGCGAGACCCGCACCATTGTCTGCCCTGCCGATGGCTCTACCGTCGGCGTCGTCTCCGAGGCATCCGAGGCAGATACCCTGCGTGCCATCCAGGTTGCACGTGAAACATTCGATAAGGGCGAGTGGGCCGCAACGCCGTCCGCCGAGCGCGGCAAGATTGTCATCCGCCTGGCGGATTTCATCCGGGAACACAAGGAACTTTTTGCCCAAGCCGAATCCGCGGATACCGGCAAGCGCTACGAGGAATCCCTGGGCGATATGGACGATATTGCCAATGCTTTCGAGTACTTCGGCACCTTGGCCCAGCACCAAGCCGGCCGCGTGGTCGACCCGCAAGATCCCAACCTGCGCTCGCGCATCGACGCCGAGCCGGTGGGCGTCTGCGGCCTGATTACCCCGTGGAACTACCCGCTGCTGCAGGTGTCCTGGAAGGTGGGCCCAGCCCTTGCTGCCGGCAATACCTTCGTGCTCAAGCAGGCGGAGCTGACTCCGCACACCGCCATGCTGCTCATGGCGGCGCTGAAGGAATGCGGCCTGCCGGATGGCGTGGGCAACCTCATCACCGGCGCCGGCGCCAACTGCGGCAATCCGCTCTCCCAGCACCCCGACGTGGACATGGTCTCCTTCACCGGCGGCCTTATCACCGGCAAGCTGATTGCAAAGAACGCGGCAGAGACCGTCAAGCGCACCGCGCTGGAGCTCGGCGGCAAGAACCCGAACGTCATCTTCGCCGATGCCAACTTCGACGTCGCCGTGGATAACGCGCTCAACGGCGCCTTCTTCCACTCCGGCCAGGTCTGCTCCGCTGGCTCGCGCATCGTAGTGGAAGAGTCCCTGCACGATAAATTCGTTGCCGCACTGGTCGAGCGCGCCGAGAAGATCAAGATCGGTGGCCCCACCGATGAGAAGGCCGAGACCGGCCCGCTCATTTCGGCCGATCACCGCGAGAAGGTAGCAGCCTACGTGGACAAGGCCCGCGAACAAGGCGCCAAGATCCTCACCGGCGGCCGCGCCGCCACCAGCGAGGACACCAACGGCCAGCACGGCACCGGCACCACGGATCTGGGCCAGGGCGTGTACTACCTGCCCACGATTATCGATGGCGCTACCCGCGAGATGGACTGCGTCCACGACGAGGCCTTCGGTCCGACCGTGACCATCGAGACCTTCACCACTGAGGAGGAGGCCATCGAGATCGCAAACGATACCGAGTATGGCCTGGCCGGCGCGGTGTACACCTCCGATGCCGGCCGCGCCGAGCGCGTTGCCCGCGCCCTGCGCCACGGCACCATTTGGATCAATGATTTCCACCCGTACCTGCCGCAGGCGGAATGGGGCGGCTACAAGCAGTCCGGCAATGGACGCGAGCTAGGCCCGACCGGCCTTGCCGAATACCAGGAGCACAAGCACGTGTACCAGAACCTGGCCCCTGCCGCATGGGATCAGTTTGGCCTGCAATAAGGCGCAAAAAATTATAAAGCCTAAGGCCCCTCGCTCATTGATGAGCCTGCGGGGCCTTAAAAACTATTCATTAACCCATTTTGCTGCTGTGTAATTCATCTCGATCACCGCGTTGGCAACTATAATCATGGCCTGTACTTGGCCAAATCTATTTTTTAGGATCTCTAATGAAAGATCTCAGCACCCTCGAATTAGAAATAGAGAACCCCAAAACACGAGCACTCCTCTCCGAAGTTATTAATTGCTATCATGCAGGCGCCCACCGTGCCTCACTAGTTTCGCTGTGGATCACAGTTGCCGTAGACCTTATCCATAAACTTCGATATCTGGCAGATACTGGCGATAATGAAGTGCGCAAGCACTTGGAAGGCTATGACACTGCTATTAGAGATAAAAACGTCACCCGAGCTCAAGAGTTCGAAAGGACACTCCTCAAGAAGTGCGAAGAAGAATTTAATCTTCTAACCCACCGGGAAAGAGAGGAACTCCAAAGGCTTAAGACAGATCGAGATTTGTGCGCTCATCCTGGCTTCATCGAGAATGATAAACTGTTTGAACCCGACGGAGAACTAGTACGCTCTCATATTATCGCCGCACATCGTGCAACATTCTCTCATCCACCGATAGCGGGTAAGGCTCAACTCGAACTATTCAAAAAAGAAATCTTAAGCGACGGTTGGCCCGACGATGAAGACTACTTTGTTGACCGTTTCTACCGGCATTCCACAAAATCGACACAACTGAATCTTTGCAAGCTCTTGATCAAGTGGAGCTTAAAATCCACTGCGGAGCTACCAGAGAAAGATCCGAGGGTAGGTTCACGGGCACGGTCATCAGCTTGTAGCCTGAGCACTGCAGCACCCGGTGATTTCGAAAGAGCTCTTAACAGCGTTCTTGCTAACTGGGAGAAAAGCGGAAAGCTAGATGACGCCACTCTTATTCGTGCTGTCGGGGCATACGGCTCACAGCAGACTTTTTGGGATACTATCCCCGGAACCGCCGAAAAACGTCTATCAACGGTAATCTCCGCAGCTAAAGACTCCGATCTCTTTTCAAAAGGTTACTTAGCTGGCGACCCTCCGCTCAAACAGAAATTTAGGGACCGCAGATCTCAACTAATCGACAATCTGGAAGCAAAGCAACTAGCTACATTACATAATTTAACTTCCGATCGTGAATCTTTAATTCAACGGGCTTTAGTGCTGGTCAGGGAATCTTGCAGTTTTCGTGATGCCGAGGCGAATCTTCGCGCTTTGGAACTTTTTGCTAAAGATTTAAAAAAGGATCATATAGAGACACTATTTCAGGCAATAAAGAACAATAAATACGATCAGGTTCGTCTAGCGGCGAGAACCGAAACAATTCTTATCAGCATCATTAAACAACAAGAAAATATAGATGCGTCACTGGATAATTGGAAGTCAATTGTCAACTGGCTTAGCGAACGTGGCTCAGAAGATTCAAATGATGACTACTTGTACTTAGATCTGTCAAAAGCCCTCAAGGATTTGAGTCACTAGTGACCGAGCATAACAGGCAGAGTAGTTTTGAAGTGAAACTCATCTAAACTCAGAAAACTTCACAAGCTTAATCATCCAAGCTTGGTTCCATGTACTAAGTAAAATTTGAGGCTTCGTAATTTATTTGAAAATCGCGAGCGCTTAATCCGTTTTCGCGATGTTCATCCTCGCATGTCACTCCAAGTCGACGGAACACATCAGCTAAGTAATTTTCGTTGTTCAAATCCTATTTGACTGCTTCTCGTGCAAGTTTGCACTGCTACTTAAACGCTCCAAACCTTTGGTGAACTTTCAAGAAAATTTTCAAAACTCTATAAATATTTGTCGCACAATATCGAGAACTCAGGTTCCTTTTCTCTCTTCTTCTAACTTACTTGTCGTTACAAAGGGATCGTCATTTACACTCCGGAGTATCAAAGGTTCGATGCTCGAAAGCAAGGCAGCCTAGCTTTGCGTGCGCGGCTTGATGGTCATCGTATCCACGTTGACGTGGGCCGGTTGGGCGGCAACCCAGCGGATGGCCTCGGCGATATCCTCAGCCACGAGGTTGAGCTGGCCATCGTAAACCGCGGCCGCGCGTTTCTCATCGCCCTTGAAGCGCACCAAGGAAAAGTCTGTGGCCACGCGGCCAGGATCGATCTCGGTAACGCGCACATCGTGGTTTTCTAGCCGCAGCGCGCGGGAAATCACGCGCACGCCGTGCTTAGCGGTGTTATAGCCTGAACCGCCTTCATACACGGTCCAGCCGGCAATGGAACCGACGTTAATAATCAGCCCGGAAAGATCCGGCACCCGCTCTAGCTTGGGCATGAGTGCCTGAATCATGCGCACGGTGCCGAGCACGTTGGTCTCGTACATCCACTGCCAGTCCTCAATGGAGGTATCGACAAGCGGCTCCAAGCCCTTGGCACCGCCGACGTTATTGACCAAAAGATCTACGCGGTCGAGGTGGGAGACGAACTTGGAAACAGAAACATCGGAGGTAACGTCCAGCTCATAGGCCTCGCCACCGATTTCATTGGCAAGCTGCTGCAGGCGGTCTGTGCGGCGCGCGCCCACGACAACGTGCCAGCCATCCTTGGCCAAAGAACGCGCGGTGGCCTCCCCAATGCCAGAGGAGGCGCCGGTTACTACTGCTACTTTCTTTTCAGTCATGCACCCCATGCTACGCAGCGCGCAGCACGGTGCAGGGCTTTTGCTTAAAGTGCGTCCTCGAGCTCAGAAAGCAGGGAGTTTGCGCGCTCGTAGGCGTCATCGCTGGGGCGGAATTCGCCGTTGTTCCAATCGGTGAAGATATTAAAGTCCAGCTGGTTGCGCAGCTGTGGCATGGAGAAGTTAGCCACGACATTGCGCCATGCTTCGACCGCGCGCACGCCGCCGACGGAGCCATAGCCCACGAAGGCCACCGGCTTGCCCGCCCATTCCGCGCCGAGCGAGTCGTAGGCATTCTTGAACGGGCCGGGCACGGAGTGGTTGTACTCCGGGGTCACGAAGACAAAGCCATCGCAGGCATCGACGGCCTTGGACCATTCCTGCACGTTAGCGTCATCGTACTGCTTATTCGCCGCACCCGGAACGACCTCGCTGGTAAGGATGGGGATATTGAACTTCTTGAGCTCCAACAACTGGTACTCCACGCCGTTCTCGCGGCCTTGGGCGAGGTCATTGACCCACTCGCCTACTGCCTGGCCCGCCGCCTTATCGCGGGTAGAGCCGATGATGATGCCAATTCGGGACATAAGAAAAACCTCTTTCCTTCAACCTTTATGTAACCCGCCCTAGCCTACCGCGCTCGCCGAAACTTGTCTGATGGTGATATTGATTCTGCCTTCCTGCAGCCCGCATCCCTCCGGCAGCGTGCCATCATTTACCCGCACGACCCCGTGGTAGGCAAAGCGCTTCGGCCCGCCAAAGACCACCAAATCACCCGAGCACAAAGTCACATCGTCCCAGGGCTTAGTGCGATTTTCGGTATGGCCTATGCGAAAAAGGGCCTCATCCCCAATCGAAAGCGAAATCACGGGCGCGGGCGATTCCTCAGAGTCATCCACGTGCATGCCCATCGCCGAGCCGGGCGGATAATAATTCACCAGCGCCATCTCCGGCACGAAGTTATCCACCCATGGTTCCAGCTCCGGGGCAATCTGGGCCGCCTGTCGCAGCGCCGCCGGGGCCAATTCCCGCAGGCTTTCCGGTACCGGCGGCACCCGCGTGCCTTCCATATTGTCCACGTACCGGTAGCTGGGATAATGCCAATACCGGCCAAGATGCAGCTGAAATACGCTCATCTGCCCACCCGATTTCAGCCGCGGCTGCACCATCGCCATCGGTGTATGCGCATACGCGCGAGCGATCTCCCGCGTCTCTTCTACCAGGGCCTTTTGCTTGCCGATGCCCACCCACCCCGGCACGTGCCCCACGCCCGGCGCGACGTACGCATTCGGCCGCGGCAGTGAATCAAAAAGCATTCCTCCACCCTAACCGCTAATCGGTTAGCCCACGCGCCCTCTACAATAGCCACCATGAATGAACAGAAGCTGCACGACCTGCAACGCTACGGCACTTGGGAGCGGATGACCGGTGGGCAGTGGCACCTGCCGGGCATGGGGGACATCGACAAGGAGCACCAGCGCACCTTTGGGCTGATTGGGCAGTTCAACGATCTGCACAACACGGATAAGGAGCAGGCGCAGGCAATCTTGCGGGAGATCCTGCCTGAGGAATCACACGTGCCGGGGGCGCACGCGCCGCTGAATATGGAATACGGCTGCAATATCGTCTGTGGGGAAGGCGTCTTCATCAACTTTGGCAGCAGCATTTTGGCCCAGGCCAAGGTCACATTCGGTGACCGCGTGCTGATTGGGCCCAACTGCTCGTTCATTACGGTGGGCCACCCCGTCAATGATCACGCGATGCGCGAGGGCGGGTGGGAAATCGCCCACCCCATCACCGTGGGGCGCAATACCTGGTTTGGGGCCAATGCCACCGTCATGCCGGGGGTTACCATTGGTGAAAACTGCGTTATTGGTGCCGGCACGCTGGTGACCAAGGATATTCCGGATAATTCGCTAGTCCTCGGCACGCCCGGCCGCGTGGTGCGCACCCTGGACGACGATGAGGATTCGTGGGAGCGCAAAGATTTGGACGGCCCCGTGGAAGGTTTTGGGGCCGCCAACTAAATGTTCGATCTCGCCAGCATCGGCGCGGGGCTGCCCGTAGCCAAGACCATCGATCCGCTGCCTCGCACCGGAAACGTCGTCATTCAGGCACCGCCCGGCACGGGTAAAACCACGCTCGTGCCACCAGCGCTGGCCAATCACGCTGCAGGGGGCAGCAAGGTCATCGTCACCGCCCCGCGCCGCGTGGCCGTGCGCGCGGCCGCCCAGCGATTGAGCACCCTCAGCGGCGCCCCGGAAAAGGTCGGTTTCGCCATCCGCGGCGAATCCCGCGCGGGCAGCGAGGTCGAATTCGTCACCCCGGGTGTGCTACTGCGCCGCCTGCTAAAGGATCCGGAACTCGAGGGCGTGGCCGCCGTGGCCATCGATGAGGTTCACGAACGCCAGCTGGATACGGATCTGGTGCTCGGCATGTGCCTGGAGCTGGCAGAGCTGCGCGAAGACTTCCGCGTCATCGCTATGTCCGCTACGGTAGACGCGCAGCGCTTTTCCCAGCTCATGGGCGCACCCGTCCACACCACCGAGGCGGTGACCTATCCCCTGGATATCCAGTACGCGCCGCAGCCGGGGCGCGCGGCGGGGTCGCGGGAGTTTTACGGGGGCATCGCCAAGCAGGCAGCTCGCCAACACGAATCCACCCTGGTCTTCGTGCCCGGCGTGCGCGAGGTCAACCTGGTATGCGAGGAGCTGCGGGGCCATAATGTTTTCCCGCTGCACGGCAAGCAGACCACCGCGGAGCAGGATGCTGCGCTTTATACCGATGAGCAGCGCATTGTGGTGGCAACATCCATCGCGGAGTCCTCGCTGACGGTGCCTGGCGTGCGCGTGGTGGTAGATGCGGGGCTGGCCCGCGTTCCCCGGCGCGATGCGCAGCGCGGTATGTCCGGCCTGGTGACGGTCTCCACGTCGAAGTCGAGCGCGGACCAGCGCGCGGGCCGTGCCGGCCGAGAGGCGCCAGGTACGGTCATTCGTTGCTATTCCCAGGACGATTACCAGCACTTTTCCCCGCACACCACGCCGGAGATCCTGTCCGCGGATCTCACCCAGGCCGCGCTGTTTCTGGACTGCTGGGGCGCGGGCCCGGATTTCCCGCTGCTCGATCCGCCGCCCGCTCAGGCCCTTGCGGCCGCGCGCGCCACCCTCGAGCGCATTGGCGCGACGCAGGAGCTCGCCCTCTTGCCCACCGATCCCCGCCTCGGCGCGGCCCTTATCCGGCACGGCAACCAGGCGGCCCCCACCATCGCCGCGCTTGCCGATGCCCCCACCAACACCACCGATCTCACCCGCCGCCCCGCACCGCACAAGGAAATCAAGCGCCTGTCCTGCCTGGTGGAGGATCTTGGCCCCGCAGACCCTGGCGAGGTCGTCGCCACCGCCTATCCCGAGCAGGTGGCCAAGCGCGTGGGTGAAGACTATCTGCTGGCCAGCGGCACTCGCGCCCGGCTGCTGGATAACTCCGGGCTGGCCGGCTCGCCGTGGCTCGCCATCGCGGAGGTCACCCTCTCCAATGCCGGAAACCCCATCATTCGCACCGCCGCGCGCATCGAAGAGTCCGCCGCACTGGATGCCATCGGCGTGACCGAAGAAACCCGCGCCTTTCTGCGTGGGGGTCGCGTGCGCGGAGTCAAAATCCGGGCGGCCGGGGCGATTGTGCTGTCCGAAACCGCGGTCAAGGTCACCGGCGATGCCGCAGCCCAGGCATTAGCCGCCGGCATCCGCGAAGAGGGCCTGGGCTTATTTACCTTCAGCGAGAAGGCCCAGAGCTTAAAAGATAGGCTCCGCCACCTGCACGCGCACTACGGCGATCCGTGGCCGGATGTCGATGCTGCCGATCCCGCCGAGTGGCTCGGGCCCGAGCTGCACCAGATTGCCGCGGGAACCCCCACCGCCAAGATAGACATGTACCCCGCCCTGCAGCGCCTGCTTCCCTGGCCCGAAGCCACCCGCTTAGACGAGCTCGCACCTCAGCGCCTCCCAGTGCCCTCAGGCCGCGATGCCAAAATCGATTGGTCGGGCGAGCGCCCCGTGGTCCACATCAAGTTGCAGGAGTGCTTCGGCCTGGCCGAATCCCCGGAGTATTGCGGCAACCGCGTGCAATTTCACTTGCTCTCCCCCGCCGGCCGCCCGCTAGCGGTAACCGATGATCTTGCTAGCTTCTGGTCCGGCCCCTACACCGGGGTGCGCGCCGATATGCGCGGGCGCTACCCCAAGCACCCGTGGCCCGAGGATCCATGGAATGCCATTGCCACCGCGCGGACCAAGAACCGGATGTAGCCTAACCCCACTGCTGCCAGGATAGATAGCAACTCATGACCACTACCAAGGTAAGCAGGGCGTAGCGGATAAACTTCGTCCCGCCGCTCAGCACCGTCCGCGCGCCCACTTGGGCGCCGAGGATATTGGCGGCGGCCAACGCGATGCCAAGGGTCCACCACACGTGGCCGCCAAGGATGAAGGTCACCAGCGCGCCGAGGTTCGTGGCGGTATTGACCACCTTGGCCATCGCCGCGGATTTCAAGAAGTTCTGGGAGAAGATAAAGGTAAACGCCATGATCAGGAACATGCCGGTTCCCGGGCCAAAGATGCCGTCATAAAAGGAGATGGCCGCTACCGCCGCAAGCCCCGCCCAGGTGCGCCATCCGCCGCGGATCCCGGGTGACTCGGTGGTGCCAAAGCTCGGCTTAAAGGTCACGAAGACGCCCACCACCACTAACAGCACGATGATGAGCGGTCGCATGATGTCGCTATTAAGATTCGCCGCAACGCTCGCACCCAGCCCGGCGCACACGAGCGCGATGAAGGCGTAGCGAACGAGCTCCCCTGCGGGCGGGCGTACCTTGCGCACCAAGGTCACGGCGGCCGATGCCGTGCCGGATACCGCCGCAAGTTTATTGGTGGCCAGCGCCGTTGCTGGTGCAAGCCCCGGAACGACGGCCAGCAATAGCGGAATAAGCACGAGGCCTCCCCCGCCGATGACCGCGTCGATCCAGCCTGCACCCGCCGCTCCCATAAGGAGCACCGCCCACTGCGCCACGTCGATATCCATGAGGAGATCATAAACCCCGCGGCAGGGAGGTCTAGACTCGATCGAGGACGAGCAGAAGATGGGAGAACGCGTGGCTAAACGGCACTGGGGAATAAGCGTAGACACCCACACCATCCTGCGGTGGGGCATCGTCGTCCCCGTCTCCATCCTCTTGGGCTGGCTTTTTAGCATGTGGCACGTGCCGGCCGCGTGGATTTTGGCCGCGATCATCGCCTCTGGAGCCATGGCCCTTATCACCGGCGAAGACCTCAAGGTCAACCGCAAATTTTATGGTCTATCGCGCGGATTCATCGGCATCATGGCCGCGCTGCCGCTAACGGTGGTCTCCTTTGGCCAATTGGTGGGATACCTGCCGGCGGCCATAACCATGTCCTTTGTCACCATCGCGCTGGGCATCTTCTGCGGCGTCATGCTGCACCGCCAGCAGCCACGGGACGTCTCCTCCGAAACCGGCATCCTGTCCATGCTTCCCGGGGGTGCCTCGCTCATGCCCGCGCTTGCCGATGAACTCGGTGCCGACTACCGCTACGTCGCGCTCACCCAATACCTGCGGTTATTGATCGTTTCCGTATCCCTTCCCGCCGTCGTGACCTTCCTCAATACGCCTGCAGGAAGGGGCGGTGACTTAAGGCTGGAGGCGGAAACCACCTGGTGGATCATCGCACTAGTGCTCGTTATCGCGCTGGTCGGCGAAAGCCTTGGCAAATTCCTGCACCTGCCCGCCGCTGCGGTCCTCGGCCCGCTGATCTTGACGGTGCTGGCCTCGTTCTTCCTGCCGGAGGGCCATACGTTAGAGCCGATCTATGCCTTTAAGGTCATCGCCTTTTTATCCATCGGTTGGGTCTGCGGCGGCGGGCTGTCTCTCCCATCGCTCAAAGCCTTTGCCAAGCAGCTTCCCGCGACGATCCTTTCCATCGCCGCGGTCCTGGGCCTGTGTGCGGCCACGGCGTGGCCGCTGATGCACTGGCTCAATATCAGCTACTTCGAGGCCTACTTAGCTACTAGCCCCGGCGCGCTAGAGACCGTGCTCGCGCTCTCCGCGGAAGGCGGAGCTGGCCCGGCGGTTATCGCGGTGCAGCTTACCCGCCTCATCGCGGTGCTGGTCATTGCGGGGTACCTGCCGCAGCTCATTAGGGCCGTCGGCAAGTTTGCTAAAAGGCGCTAGCCGGCGCGCTTAGTTATTGAGCACGGCCTCGCGCAGCACCGACATGGGCACCGATCCAAGAGCCAGCGCCTCGGAGTGGAATTCGCGGGCGCTCATGCCCTGCTCCTCGGCGGCGGCGCGGGTTTCTTGCCACAGGCGCTGGCCCAAGGCATAGGACGGGGCCTGGCCCGGCCAACCCAGGTAGCGGTTGACCTCAAAGTTGAGGTTCGCATCATCCATGGCGGTGTTTTCGCGCATGTAGGTCTTCACGTGGGCCTTATCCCACGCGCCGGATACGGTGCAGTCCGGTAGCTTCTTGCCCAGGTGCAATCCGATGTCCACCACGACGCGGGCCGCGCGCAGGCGCTGGGCATCGAGCAGCCCCATCCGCACGCCAGGATCGTCCATGTAACCCAGCTCGGCCATGAGCTGCTCGGCGTATAGGGCCCAGCCCTCGCCGTGGCCGGAGTTCCAGGTCACCGCGCGGCGCCACAGGTTCAGATCCTCTTGTACCAGGGCAGAACCCAGCTGCAGGTGGTGGCCCGGTACGCCCTCATGGTGCACGGTGGTCAGCTCCTGCCAGGTGTGGAAGGTGTCTTGGCCCTCCGGCACGGACCACCACATGCGGCCCGGGCGCGAGAAGTCATCGCTCGGCGGGGTGTAGAAGATGCCACCGGTACCCGCTGGGTCGATGCGGCACTCGATCTCTTCGACTTCTTCCGGAATGTCGAATTCCTTGCCGTTGAGCTCGGCGATGACCGCATCGGCCTTGCTCTGCATCCACTTCACCAAGGCATCAGTACCGCGCAGGGTATAGCGCTCCTCGTGGTTCAGCTTGCGCATGGCAGAGCGCACCGAGCACTCCGGGCCATAAAGCTCGTGCGCGATCTTTTCCTGTTCCCCGCGCAGGTAGCGCACCTGGTCAAGGCCCCATTCATAGGCCTCGTCCAAGTCCACGGAATCGCCAACGAAAAGCTTGGAAAAGCGCTCGTAGCGCTCGCGGCCCACCGCGTCCTTATTAGAGGACTGCGGCTGCAGGTCATTAGACAGCCAATCCGAGAACTCGCCAAAGGCCTCCTTGGCATTCTTCACCTCGGCGGAGTCGGGGGCGAGGCCGAGGCCCTCGAGCATGGAATCGGCATCGGCAAGCCGCTCGCACTGCACAATGACCTCAGAGATCTGGCGGTGCGGTGCCACCATGCCGTGGGAGGCCGCTTCCTTCAGGGACTCGCGGTAGCCATCGAGGGAGCCCTTGACCTTGGACAGGCGGGAGCGAATGGCCTCGCGGTCCTCCTGGGTCTCCTGCGGCATAAGCAGCAGGGAATCCCGGATGGTCTGCACGGGCGAGGCAATATTATTAAGGCTGCGAATATCCTCGCCGTGGTGGTGCAAATCCAGATCTAAGCAGAGACGATCCCGCAAGACGGCGGCGGTGACATAATCCACGTCATCAAAGTCATCCTCATCATCGGATTCATCGGTGGTGTCATCCAAGGCATCCAGATCCGCAACCATATCGCGGGTGCGATCAGCGACAGCCTCAAAATAATCGGGGGAAAAATCCTGCAATTCGCCTTCAAAACCGTCAATTCCCCACGCGGTTGCATCTGTTGGGGATAGTTCGGCTAGGTCGTGAACGAAGTTATCGCACGAAGCGTCCAGTAGAGAGGGCTGGCGCTTAGCGGTCTGCTCAGAACTCATAAGAGGGAAGTCTAACCCTTTATCTTGTTGATAGGCCACCCAGCCCCACCCAAATGTTGCAAACTTGTTAGCTAATCGTTGTTCCACTTCGTGCCTGGGTAGTGCCACTGGGCAAAACCATCCAGCACGGCCGCGGGATTTTCCTCTATGACCAGCGCTTTTACAAAGCGGGGCAGGATGAAGCCCGCCTCGGCCATGGCGGCATACATGTCATAAAAGGGCTGCCAAAAGCCCTCCACGTCAACCAAGCCAACGGGCCCGCGAATGCTGCCCAGCTGTTGTTGGGTCAGTACCTCTGTTACTTCCTCCAACGTGCCCACGCCGCCGGGCAAACAGATAAAGGCGTCCGCCAGCTGCTCCATCCGGGTTTTCCGCTCGGCCATAGAATCCACTACCTCGAGGCGGGTCAAACCTGGGTGGGAAATCTCTAAATCCACCAAGGATTGCGGCATGACGCCAGTGACGGTGCCGCCAGCCTGCAGGCAGGAATTGGCAACCTCGCGCATGAGGCCGATATTTCCGCCGCCATAGACCAAGTTCAGCCCGCGACGGGCAAGCTCGCCGCCCAAGTGTTGTGCCGCTGCGCTATAGGCGGGCGAATTGCCCACGGCAGAGCCGCAATAAACCGCTACTGATCTCATGCGCCCCAGCATAGGGAATTTTTGGCCTACCTCCACCTTTAGACCATTCGGTACATACACCTATGAATAGATTAGACAAAGCAGTCTGTGACACATATACTTTCTTTCATGATCAAACCTGGCCCCGTGTTCACCCGCCCCCGTACACCGGCTGCTAAGTGCCTTCACCTGGTGCGCCTGAACCCGATCATTACCCGTAGTGAGCTGGTAGAAGCCACCGGACTCTCCCAGCCCACCATTACCCGCGCTACCACCGCGCTCCTAAACGCAGGACTCATCCAAGAGCGCACCGACCTCACCCAATCCCAGGGCCGGGGCCGCCCTACAGTTCCCCTCGAGGCCGCGGATAATAACTGGGTACTCGGCGGGATCGCCGTCGGCACCTCTGAGACCTATATCGGCCTCTATGACATCAAGGGCCGCACCATTTCGGAGGAAGAGATTGCCACTCCTGTCGCCCGCCTGACGGAGGAAGACTTTCTTGAACACATCATGGCCGGCATCAACCGCATGATGACGGGCCTGGATCGCCGCCTCGTGGCCTTGGGGATTACCACCTCGGGCACCGTGGACGAAGAGGGCCTGGTCACCGCGGATAATCTGGGCTGGCACGGCGTCGATATCGCGGCGCGCCTGCGCTTCCAATTTAGCGTCCCCGTGGTGGTGACCTCCGCCATTTCCGCCATTTTGGGCTCGGAGACGCAGGCCGCCGAAATTGGCACGAACGAGCGCGTGCTCCTGCTCTTCGCAGATGATTCTTTAGGATCCGCGCTATCCGCCGATGACGAGGTTAATTCCATCATCCCGCTGCCGCAGACCCGCTCTGATCTACTGGGGCATGGCGCTTCCGAACACCTCTTGGCCACCCAGTCCATCCTGGAGGCCGTGCGCCGCCACGGTATCCAGGCCAATACCCTGCCCGAGGTCGCGACCATCGCCGAGTCCAATTCAGCCGTGCGCGCCATCTTGGACGAGCGCGCCCGCCAGCTGGGCCAGATTACGGCGGAGATGGTCAACGAATACTCACCGAAAACCGTGGTCATTGCAGGCGGGGCCTTTACCGGCGATTCCCGCGCGCCCCAGCTGTTCGCCTCCACCGTGCGCGATTCTGCCTCGGAAGATCTGGAGCTGCGCATGATTCCAAGCCACAAAGAAATCGTGCGCGCCGTCGCCCGCACCGTGGCCACCGATCAGCTATTGCGCGAGCCATTGGAGCTCGGCCGCTCACTCCAGACCGCGTAAAACCTCGCGCGCGGAGTCGATGCCGGTAAACAAGTGGGATTGCAACCCGCAATAGGTAGCGCCCTCGATGTAGTCGATGCGGTCATCAAAGAAGTGCGTGTCCTTGGGCTGCGCCGCGAGCGCGTCCACCGCCACTCGGTAGGCCTCTGGGTGCGGCTTGGCCACCCCGATATCGCAGCTCAGCGTTACCGCCGCACACTCTGCCAACCACGGGTGCTGCGCGCGCACCTGTTCCGCCAGGGTCGTAGGGATATTGGATAAAATCCCCACACTAAAGCCCTCCCCGATGAGCCCTTTAACCAGCGCCACCATCTCTGGGTCCGCCTCGAGCAGGTACTGATTCTCGCAGGCCACGGCCCCAGTGCAATCAATGGGCGCCATTCCCGCGCGGGCGGCAATCTCGTTCCAGTAGTGGCTATCGCTAAAAATTCCGGCATCGTAATCGGGCCGGAAATAGTTATAGGCCTCCCAGAAAGACTCCGGGTTTGTGGGCGCGAGGAAGCGCTCCAGTTCAGCGTGCGCTTCCGGCGTGGCGGGGCGCAGCAGCACGCCGTACAAATCAAACAGCAATTTCGGCATAATGCGTCCAGTTTATGCCCGCCGCGTGGCTTGGGTTTGCACTGCCACTATCCCTACCGCTATACCGGCGATAAAAATCACCAGCGCCAGCGTCGCCTGCGCCATCGGCAAAACGATAAGCACGGCCAGCGAAGCCAAAATCAGCATTCCACTCAGGGAATATAAGGAGCGGTTGACCAGCCCGCGCTTGCCGATGACCCCACACGCCAGCATCACCACCCCCGCAAACGGGCTCAGCATGAGCGCCGCGGTGGTCAAAAAGATGCCGAGGGTGACGTGGCTTGAGATGACCGCAGCCCCAATGATGAGACTTAATGCCAATACCGCTAGGGTGGCGGAGAGGGTTGTTTTGAGGTGTGCAGACATACGTCAATCCTCCCACAGCAGCGCAGTACCATGGGAGGATTGATTTAAATCTTGATGTGTTTGTTATTCACAACTTAGGAGTTGCGGTTAGCCAAACGGGAATCGATGCGCAGCAGGCCAGCACCATCGTTGCCTACCAGCTTGATCTGGTCGATGATCTCAGAAACGGTATCCTCTTCCTCGATCTGCTCAGCCAAGAACCAGTCAATAAGCTGACGGGAGTCCAGGTCCTGGATGTCAAGGGCAACGCGGGCGATCTCGCGGATCTGCTCGGAGACCTTCTGCTCGTGTGCCAAGGAAGCCTCGAACGCATCCAGCGGGGTGGCAGCCTTGATGGAGCCAACCGGGATATCGTTGAGCTCTACGCGGTAGCCGCGTGCCAAGAGGTGATCCGCAAGCTTCTGTGCGTGAACGCGCTCTTCGCCAGCCTGAGCCATGAACCAATCGCGCATGCCCGGGAAGGACAGGTTGTCCATCTCGTAGGCCAGCTGGGTGTAGACCATAGCGGCGCCGTGCTCGTTAATGACCTGATTGTTTAGCAGGGTTTGCAGCTTCTCATCCATTGCTAAATCCTTTCTGTAGGAATCAATTAATTGGTTGTAGGCACTACAATACCCAAATAAAATCTCCCGTCTAGCAAGGCATGCTTAATCAAACCCGCACCTCAGGGGCATTTTTCAGATTGGATCACCTAAGTTAGTTAAGACAAAGCTGCTCCACGGCCCGAAGTTAATATCGCCTAATAGTTCGAGGTCATCGCCCTAAACGGCCAACCTCGCCGCGCTAGCCCACTCCATCCGACCCCCTGCAGCCAGTACGCCCCCGCATATCAGATTTGCAATGTGATATTAATCACCCAGTTGCCCACTCAGGCGCTCTAGGCGCTGCGCGCTCGCCCCATCGAGTCCCCGAAACTCCACCTCAATGCCGCGATCCGCGTACTTTTTCTGCACCGCATCCAGCGTCGCCACCGTCGAGGCATCCCAAACCTCGGCATCGGAAAGGTCCACCACCACGAAGTCCGTATCGAGCGTGTAATCAAAGGCGTAGACCAAATCATTCGAGGAGGCGAAAAAGAGCTGGCCATGCACCACGTAGGTGTATCCATCAACCAACTCAACCTCCACGAGGTGTGCCACCCGGCGGGCAAAGCCAATCGATGCAGCCACCACGCCTAATACCACTCCTACTGCGAGGTTATGCGTGGCCAGCGTGCCCGCAACCGTCAGCAGCATGACGAGGATTTCAGAAAGCGGCATCAGCTTCAGCGTGCGCGGGCGAACGGAATGCCAATTGACCGTCGTCGCCGCGACGAGAATCATCACCGCGACCAGCGCGGCCATCGGAATGCGGCCTACGGCCTCGCCAAAAAGCAGGCATAGCACGAGGAGGAAGGCGCCGGCGAGGAACGTCGACAAGCGCGTGCGCGCCTGGGATACCTTGACGCCGATCATCGTCTGGCCAATCATCGCGCACACGCCCATGCCACCAATGGCTGCGGCCAATATATTGCCAATGCCCTGGCCAAAGGACTCGCGGGTCTTATCGGAATGGGTATCCGTGATGTCATCGACAAGCTTTGCCGTTAGCAGCGATTCCATCAGGCCCACCAGCGCCATCCCAAAGGCGTAGGGCGCAATTACCTGCAGGGTCTCCAGGTTCCACGGAATATCCGGAATGAAAAGCCCCGGCAGCGTCGTGGGCAGCTCGCCCTGGTCCGCCACATCCGGCACCTTCCACCCCGCCGCGACGGCGATGAGGCTTACCACCACGATGGTCACCAACGGCGCCGGAATTGCCTGGGTAAACCGCGGCAAAACGATCATGATGGCCAGGCCTATGGCCACCAGCACATAGACCATCCAGGGGACATCGATAAGGTGCGGCAGCTGCGCGGTAAACATCATAATTCCCAGCGCATTGACGAATCCCGTCATCACCGAACGCGGGATAAAGCGCATGAGCTTGGCGATGCCCACCCACGCCAACAGCACCTGGATGATACCGGCCGCAAGCACCGCCGCCACCACATAATCATGCCCATACTCGTGCGCGAGCGGGGCCACCACCAGGGCTACCGCGCCCGCCGCCGCGGAAATCATGGCAGGCCGCCCGCCGGTAAAGGCGATGGCCATCGCCATAATCACCGAGGAATACAGCCCCACCCGCGGGTCGAGGCCGGCGAGAATGGAAAAGCTTAAAACTTCCGGGATCAAAGCAAGCGCCACCGCCAGTCCGCCGAGCACTTCCTTGCGCAAACGCGCAGGTGAGGAAAATGCAAAGCGGAAACTGGCGATGACGCCGGTGGGTGCAGGCTGCTCGTTAATCACGCCTGCACATACTAGTAGCTACTACGAGCCTTCCTGAAAGGAGCCATCCGCCGTGATCACCGGCAGCACCGACCAGGCAAAGTTGATCCACTTATCCGTCTTCTTCCACGAATAATCCGGCTCAAAGATGGTCTTCGGCTTGGTATAGACCACAGCGGAACGCACTTCATCGGCGGTTTCTTCCAAGAAGTTCACCACCAGATCCAGGGTCTTGCCGGAATCGGCCACGTCATCAACGACGAGCACCTTCTTACCCTTAAGGGAATCCGTATCCAATTGCGGGGACAAGATGATCGGCTCGTCCAAGGTCTGGCCAATATCGGTGTAGAACTCCACGTTGATAGCGCCCATGGCCTTGACCCCGATGGCATAACCAATGGCACCGGCTGGGATCAGTCCGCCGCGGGCAACACCCACGATCAAGTCAGGAAACCAACCGGATTCCACGATTTGCTCCGAAAGATTCCGGCTCGCTTCGCCGAAGACTTCCCAGGTGAGGTTCTCCCGGTCCGGGTGGATCCAATTCTCAGTCACGATTGCGCGGCTCCTTTTGCGTCATGGGCTTTCTTTGTAGTTTAACTAGCGATACCTACCAAGGGAAAGCAGCTACCGGAAAGGAACCTCTCCCAACGTGCGCCGCAGCTTGCGCGTGCGCAGGCGCTCCGGGTTTTCTGCCAGCTGTTCCACCGCGCGCACCGCGCACATGACGTGGGCTTCCTTGGAGTTGGAATAAAACGCCTGGGCCTGCGCCGGCAGCTTCGGCACGGCGTGCAGTGGCAGATCCGATACGGATAGCAGCGTGCCATAGGGCACGCGGTAGCGGTACCCATTTGCCGCCAAGGCGCACGATTCCATGTCCACCGCCACCGCGGTAGAAGTGCGCAACCACTCCCACAGATCCCGGCTGGTGCGCCACTCCCAATCGCGGTCATCGGTCGATAGCACCGTGCCGGTGCGCATGAGCGAATTATCGCTGCCGTAGACCTCATCCACGGCCGCCTCCAGCATGCGCTGGACCTCTGGAATGGCCGGAATCGGCGTAGAAGAAACCACCTGTCGGTCCAAGATGTGGTCGTGGCGCTCGTAGGCATTGCCCAAGATCAGGTCACCGATGCGCATGCGCCCATCCATGCCGGCGCAGTGGCCAATCATGATCCAGGCCTCCGGCCGCAGCACGGCCAAGCAGTCCGTAATGGTCTTGGCATTCGATGGCCCCACGCCGATGTTGATCATCGTGATGCCATCGCCACCCGCGGTGATGAGATCGAACCGGGGCATCTGGAAGCGCGAGGTCAGCGTCAGCCCATCCAAGTCGAGGTCCACCGCATCATTGGGGTGAATGGTCTCCCCATTGGGCAATACGAGCGCCGTATATCGCGAATCTTCCTTGGTCAGCTCGCGCAAGCCAAATTTCACAAACTCCGTGGTGTGCATCGCGTAATTGGTAAACAGGATGTATTTCTGCACCGTATCGACCTCGATGCCGGTGTAGTGCTCGATGCGCGCACAGGCAATATCGAAGCGCTGCGCCCCGAAGTGAAAGAGCGGCTTTTCCCCGCCGTGAAAGGCATCCCACTCGCCATCAATAATCGCATCGTTGACCTCATCCAAGGTCGGGCGCGGGATGGGACCGCGCTCCTGCGGCGCCGCCGGGGCATCTTTGATGTATTCCGGCGGAATGCGCTCATCCGATTGGCCCACGAAGATATCGCACGGATAATTGTTAGTCAGCCGAGTCAGCTGCTCGTGCAAGTACTCCCGGATGATGTGCGGCTTGGAGACGACCGCAGAATACTTGCCGGCCTCGTCCACATAGCCAAAGGGCTCGGAGCGGTCAATCGGCTGCCATTTACGGATCTCCACTGTCACCTTGGGATAGACCACGTGGCGATAATCATCGAGGGTCCCCGATGCAAGGGCCTCGCGGGCCATCTCGCACGAGGTTTCATAATGCTCAATTAAGCGAGTCACCGCTTCATCTACGGAGTGGACATGCTGCAGATCGGTCATAACGGCGAGTTTAGCGGGGACCGCGCAGCACGGCAGCTGAGTCTTTTCCAGCTCTGAATCCGAAACACCAACTTGGTATCGTTAGCTCTATGCCTGCCACTAATATTGGGGTGGAGCTTTTTGCCGCCACCCGTGAATTTCCCGTTGAACTACCCATTCCCCCGCGCGAGGATGAAGCGCCCGCCGCCTGCTTCGACGACTAACCCTCCCGAGGCATAAACGAAGGCCCGCCGACTGCGCATCGGCGGGCCCTCTCCCCATGACTAATCTCTGGCACTTAGCGGCAAGGAGTGGAGCGCCCTACGCCGTAAGCACCGCCCGTGATTAGGCAAGCCTAAGTTTACAAAGATTGTGGCGTGAGGTCAAGGGCTTGCCCATAAATTTCTTCAACTTTTCCAAAGAGGCCATTTACCTGCATTAACGCGTATGATTGGAAGGCATGGCTGTCGAATCTCTTGCAGAGTTGAAAAGCATTATTTCTGAACAACTCCTCAAGTTCGGGCGCGTGAACGAGGAAGATGCACCCGAAGAAAAAGATTCGCCACGCCTTGGCATCGCCTCCCCGGCCGCGGCCAGTGCTTTGCAGGATGACGTCGCCGATGAGATCGTTGACCGACTCAAGGCCGAAAAGGACAAGTCCAGTCCCGGCGATTCCGCCCTCGACGCCGATGCCGCCAGGACCCTGCCCCTCGGCGCACGCACTAAGCCACGCGGCGTTTTCGAAGACGATTGGGGCGCCCGCCCGAGCGACGAGCGCCCCTGGCCGGTCATCCTGGTCCACGGCACCTGCGATACCAAGGGCGTCTGGCAGATTATGGGCAATATCTTGCGCCAAGACGGCTGGGCGGTCTTTGCCCCTGACTACGGCCACCGCGCCACGCAGACCATCCCGGAATCATCCCAGCAGCTTGGCGCGTATATCGATACCGTGCTCGCCGTCACCGGGGCAGAAAAGGTCATCTTAGTAGGCCACTCCCAGGGCGGACTGCTCGCGCGGTACTGGATGCGCATGGACGGCGGCGCCGAAAAGGTCATCCACCTCATGAGCATCAGCGCGCCTAATCATGGGACGACCCACGGGGGCATCGCCAGTCGCCTCATTCGCACCCAACGCCAAGAGGCGGTGATCCGCTCCATTATCGATGGCTGGTTTGGTCCCGCCGGCATGGATCAGGTGGTAGGCAGCGAGGTGCTTCGCGATGTCAACCGCGACGGCGACCTCGAATCCGGCGTGAGCTACACCTGCATCGCCACGCGTTCCGATGCCGTCGTCGTCCCGCCCGAGACCTGCTTCCTCGACCCCGAGGGCGCGCCCGAAGGTGCGGTGCGCAATATCTATATCCAAGATTTTGACCGCCACGCCGTGGTCATGCACGAAGATATGCCCATGGATAAGCGCGTGCACGCCATCGTGCGCACGCTGCTCAGGATGGTCGAGCACACGCCGCGATAATTAAATCTCCAGCTCATCGAGCAGGGCATCAAAGGCCGGGCCCACCTGCGTGCGCCACAGCGTATCCACCTTCTTGTCCCCGCGGCCAGGCCCACCGTTAATAACGGCCACGCGCTTGCCCTGCTTCTTTGCCTCGAGCACGAAGCGGTAGCCACTCATCACCGCCAGCGAAGAACCGGCCACCAGCAGCGAATTAGCCTCGTTCAAAAGCGCAAAGGCCGCATCCCGCCGCGTGGCTGGCACGGGCTCGCCAAAATACACCACGTCAGGCTTGAGCAGCTCCGATCCGCAACGCTCGCAGCCAGCCATCCGGAACGCCGCGACATCTTTCTCATCCAGCGTCACGTCACCATCCGGATTAACTTGGTCCCTTTCCACCACCAGGCGCTCCAGGTAGCCCGGGTTCGCGGCAGCCAATCGCGCATCGAAGTGCCCGCGATCTTCATAGTGACCACACAACAGGCACACCACGGTTTCCATATCGCCGTGCAGCGTGACCAGCCTGTCCGTACCGGCCCGTTTATTCAGGCCATCCACGTTTTGGGTCACCACGCCATTGACCAGCCCGGCGCGCTCCAACTCCACGAGCGCATAATGCGTGCGATTGGGTGCCGCAGAATCCATCACACGCCAGCCCACGAAACTGCGCGCCCAATACCTATGGCTAGCGGCCGGATCGTGGCGAAATTCCTGATACGTCATCGGCCGGTGCCTGCTCAGCGAGCCCCGCGGTCCGCGATAATCCGGCACCCCCGATTCCGTCGATACCCCCGCCCCGGTCAGCACCATCACCGGCCCTTCTCGCAGCTGCTTGGCGATGTCCCCCAAAGCCTGCCCCGCCTCCGTATGCGGCGCCGTCTCCTCCACGACACGCGCAATCGATCTCAGCGCGGACTGATGAGCATGGGCTACAGCGGGATCCATACCCACCAATCTAATCAAGCGCCTTCAAGTACTGCTCAACGGGGACTACCTGCGCACCATTCGCTTCGAAGGAATGCTGGCCGCGGTATAGCACTGTGCGGTTTGCGGGTTTGATCTCCAGCTCTTCACCTACAGTCGCGAGATGACGCGTGTATTTGGAATGATAGGTCTGCGATGCCTTGATTTCATAAGCCTTAGGATCGCCGCCCGTAAAATCCAATAGGTCGATTTCTCTTTTAGAACTATCCCGATAGAACCGTAGATCCGGCTTGCGACCAGAGTAAATATGCGTTTTCATGGTTTCTGCTACCACCATATTTTCACACACTGCACCTGACTGTGGATGCACAGAAAGTTCTTCTGGTGAAGAAATACCAAGAAGGTGGCACAACAGACCAGTATCATAGAAATACAACTTCGCGGTCTTGGTAAGCACCTTCCGAGGATTGGAATGGTGGCTGGGTAAAGAAAATATGATGAAACTAGACTCCAGAATTGAGACCCAATTTTTTACCGTCTGGAAAGAAACATCAATCTCATTTGCGATTGCGGAATAGTTGATTAAGTTTCCAGCTTGCAGCGCACAGACCTTAATGAATCGCCAAAAGCTATCACTATTCCGAACATTGAGTAACCCACTCACATCCCGTTGGAGATAAGTCTGCACGTAGTTTTCAAAATAGATTTCCGGAGGAATTTGAGCCTGGTACAAGCGCGGATATCCACCACGAACCATAAATTCATCAACGGTCAGATCAGCTGATATAGAGCGAGCTTCCATGAGGCCGAAGGGCAACAGATGACTGATCCCAACGCGGCCCGCCAGCGATTGCGTTATGGATTCCATAAGCAAGAAATTTTGCGATCCGGATAAGATATATTGCCCAGGGCTTCCCACTTCATCCGAACGAAGTTGGACAACGGAAAACAGATCCGGTGCATATTGAGCCTCATCTATAATCAAAGGTCCACGTTGGCTCGAAAGGAAACCCACAGGATCTTCTTGTGCCACCCTTCGGATACTTGGATCCTCAAGATTGAGGTATGACAAGTCCGGAAACATTTCTCTCAGAAGGGTCGACTTCCCAGACTGCCGCGGCCCCGTCACGCTAACAACTGGAAACCATTTCATTAACTGCGCTATAGATCCACTGAGCTGCCGAGGAACAAACATATATTTACCAAATTTCGCAAGTAGGACGCACCAAATCTCTAAAGTAGAGAGTACCAAATCTCTAAAGTAGGACGCACCAAAATTCGCAAGTAGGATTACCTACCCGCATTTCACGGCTGTTTTTCAATAGAAAAAAGAGCCGCCTGCCTTGCGGCAGCGGCTCCTTATCTTGGTAGTGCTAGCTCTCTGGTAGCTGCTCTACGTATAACCACTCAGAATCTAGCTCCCCGTGGCGCGAGCACTTGGTGTGCCAGCCATCGGGGCGCACCTGGGCCACCATGCGGCGGCCGCAGATCTGGCAGTAGCGCGGTACGTCGAGGCCAGCGGCTGCAGCGGGGTGTAGCGTGAAGACCTCTTCGATCGGCTTGCCGGTATTGGGGTGGAAAATTGGCTCGTCCCCGGCCAGGACGGCGGTTGCCAACTCAGAGTTCGACTCGGACACTACAGAGCCTTGATCGGGAGATCGATGCGGCCCAGCATGTCCACATCCTTTTCGATTTCCTGACCCAGAGTGGTCAAGTAGTTGCCGGCAATGATGGCGTTGATGCCGCCGAGCAAACCGCGCTCGGTGCCGTCATCGCCAAGCGAAAGCTCGCGGCCGCCAGCGAAGCGAAGGGTGGTGGAGGGCATCGCCAAGCGGAATGCAGCAACGGCGCGCAAGCCCTCACCCAGCGGGACCAGCGGGCGGTCAGCGAACGGGGTGCCCGGGCGAGGGTCGAGGAAGTTCATCGGAACCTCGCACGGATCGATCTCTGCCAGCTGGGCTGCGAACTCGGCGCGCTGCTCCAGGGACTCGCCCATGCCGATGATGCCGCCACAGCAGACTTCCATGCCTACCTCACGCACGTAGTCCAGGGTCTTCTTGCGCTCTTCCCAGGTGTGGGTGGTGACCACGTTGGGGAAGTAGGAGCGGGAGGTCTCCAGGTTGTGGTTGTAGCGCTGTGCGCCCATGTCCTTCAGGCGCTGTGCCTGCTCGCGGGTCAGGGTGCCCAGGGAGCAGGAAATCTCGATGTCAACGGCATCATTGATAGCGGCGATGGCCTCGCCCACCTGGTCCAGCAGGCGGTCATCCGGGGACTTCACCGCAGCGACGATGCAGAATTCGGTAGCGCCGGTCTTAGCGGTCTTCTGTGCCGCTTCCACCAGCTCAGGGATGTTCAGGCGCACTGCGCGCACTGGGGACTCGAAGAGGCCGGACTGGGAGCAGAAGTGGCAATCTTCTGGGCAACCACCAGTCTTGATGGAGATAATGCCTTCCACCGATACGTCCGGGCCGCACCACTTCAGGCGGGTCTGGTGGGCGATATCAGCAATTTCTTCCAGCTGGGAATCTGGAACCTGCAGTACTTGTAGTAGTTCTTCCTGGTTAAGGCCTTTGCCTTGCTCCAGAGCTTTCTCACGGGCGATGTCGATGATGCTCATGCAGTGAACCCTACTTGAACGCCGTTCAACTTTGGCCAAAATCACAAAATTTTTTTCGCGGGATTACCCTAAGGGGCATGACGCTTTACGATGACACCCTCGAGCTCCTCCAAGAACTCATCCGCAATGCTTGTGTAAACGACCTCACCCCGGATTCCGGCTTTGAGGTGCGCAATGCCGATACGTTAGAGAACTTTTTTGCCGGTGAAGACGTCTCCATCGAGCGCTTCGAATCCCACCCGGGACGCGTGTCCATCGTGGTCACTGTGCCCGGCGATCCCGCCAAGGAGCCCCTCACCCTTATGGGGCATACCGATGTCGTGCCCGTCGACGAACCCAAGTGGACTAAGCCTCCCTTCGAGGCGCTCATTGAAGACGGCAAGCTCTACGGCCGCGGTTCCGTAGACATGCTCTTTATTACCGCCACCATGGCCGCCGTCACCCGCGAGGTAGCGCGCGCCGGCAACCCCGGCGGAACACTCGCCTTCGTGGGCATGGCCGATGAAGAGGCCCGCGGTGGCCTGGGCGTGCGGTGGATGGCAGAAAACCACCCCGATGCCTTCTCCTGGAAGAACTGCCTCTCCGAGACCGGCGGTAGCCACCTGCCCGGCGCGGTGGGCTTCAACGTGGGCGAAAAGGGCGCTGGCCAGCGCCGCCTCCATGTCACCGGCGATGCCGGGCACGGCTCGACTCCCTACGGCAAGGACTTTGCCATCGTAAAGATTGGCGAGGTCGCCCGCCGCATCGCCGAGGCCGAGCTACCCACAGCCTCCAACGAGATCTGGGAGGGCTTCGTCCGCACCTTTAAGTTCGACCCTGAGACCGAAAAAGAGCTTATCGATGGCACTGGTGACTACACCAAGTTCGGCAACCTCGATGCCTACGCCCACGCCTTTAGCCACACCACCATCGCCGAGACCGTCCTCCGCGCCGGCGGGGCCATCAACGTGCTGCCTTCCCACGCCTACCTCGAGATGGATATCCGGCCCTTCCCGGGGCAAACCCAGGAAGACTTGGACGATTTCCTCCGCAGCGCACTGGGCGATCTCGCCGATGAGGTAGAAATCGAGCACCTCATTACCGAAGACGCCACCCAGTCCTCCACCGACACCGAGCTCTGGCGCACCATCGAGGCCACCGCCAAGGAGTTCTTCCCCGATAAAGACGTCGTGCCCGTCCACGCCACCGGTGGCTCCGACCTCCGCTTCGCCCGCCGCAAGGGCGGCAACGCCTATGGCTTTGCGATGCACGCCGAAGGCCGCGATATGGCCAGCGCCAACTCGCAATTACACAGCCACGATGAGCACCTCTACCTCGAGGACCTCGATCTCACCGTGCGCGCCTACCACAGCTTGGTCAACCGCTTTTTGGGTCTGAACCAGTAGCACTCCCCTCGCTTTTACGCGGTGACCTGAAAATAGATCCCGGCATGCGCGCTGCAGCCGGGATTAAACATATGCCCACACTGCGGGCATGCCTCGACAGTAGAATACAGCTGGTAATCCATCTCGAGGCCGCAGGAACCGCAGAGCGCAGCGGGGGCATCGACAAGCATGGGCCCAAACTCATGATCCGTCAGCTCCGCATGGCACAGCGCGCACGCGAAGTACTCGCCACAGGTCGCGCACTTATTGGCCACCACGTCGAGCGGGGAATGCCAATGCTTGCACCGGCCCTCCGCATCAATCGCGCCGTGAATCTTCATGGCCTTGCCACTCCTTCTTCTTCGCCTCCGACTTCTTGGCATTGCGCACCGCCATCACCCCAAAGGCAATGGCAATAACTATAGGCATCCACACCCTGCTGTAATCCATTAGGAAAACCACCCACTCCGGCGCTTCAAAGTGCACCGCAAACTGCGGCGCGGGCAAGGTAATCTGCGGTGGCTCCGGCAGATTCGGCAGCGGAAGGTAAATCTCCGGGAAATCTACATCCGGCAGCTCCCAATCCGGCAAAAGGCGCGACAGGATGCGGCTAATAATAGGAGCCAAAGCAATCATCGCAATGGCCCACCCAGACTTCCCTAGCCCACCGAGCAGCGGATATAGCACACGCTTGAAGGGGCTTTCTTCCATTGCCTGGCGCCGCTTTTCACCCAAGGAGCCCGGCGGCGGATCAAAGGCCACGGCCTCCTCCCCATCGCGGTAGTAGACATCCTGTATCTCCCCAAAGGGCGTGGCTTGGATATCTACATAAGGCTTAGTCAGCGGCGCACTATTCTCGCTGAATGAGAGATCGCTTTCCAGCTTCTTCTGCAATGAATAACGGCCGCCACGCGGCTTGTCGTGCCGGCTGCGAACCTCGCCATTGACCACAATCTGCATGCGGGGTGCAGGATTCTTGCGCCAGAGCTGGAATCGGCGGATAAAGGGGGCATCGACAAGCACCGGCGTAAATTCCTTCGGCTCCTTGGGCCATTCGCCCTGCTCAGCGAACTCGGCATCGTAGCCGCGCTCAACCTCGAGCAGGCCAGCCTCAGGGTGGTCCAACCGCCAGATTTCCATCAGCGCTTCCTCAACTTGGCGCCCAATTTGCTAGCACCCAACGCCAAAAGGACCACTACCGGCAGGTAAATCCATGTCCCCTCGTTGAAGTACATCTCCATGGCCGCGAAATAGGCGATGCCCGCAACCCAGAAGATGGTCCATGAGTAGCGGAATGTGGCGGCATCGATAAGAGCAATAAGCACGGTAAGCCCACCCATGATGCCGAGCAGCGTCGTTCCGGAAACCGCCTGGTAAATCGCCGGCGGGAGCACCAGGAAGTTAGCGATCATCGCCAAAGGCGCCCACCACTGCCACCACGCGCGGCCGGGTTCTTCCTGCGTTTCCTGCTCCTGGCTCATACCCTCCTCAAGCTAGCACATAATTTTGTTTTTTGAGCCGGTTATCCTGACGGAAGAATATGCATTCCTACCTGCGAAAACGCGTTAAAACAGGCGAATGTCCGGCGGGTGTTCTATAGTGTTTTTCGTACACACGTTCACAACACAAATTTAGGTTTTAAGCGCCATGGAAGATCCATACTTTTCCACGACCAACACCAAAGACCCCACTACACGCTTAGCTTTTGAGATGCGAAAATCTGAATACGAGTTCTGGACTGAACAGATCCCCGATCTCGATTCTGATTTCGAATTAGTCACCCAATCCCTTTACCGCACCACCGGAGTTAATCAGGGGCGAATCGGCCATATTCTGATGGCCCTGTATCGCCTAGAAGAGCTCCCGCAGCTGAAAGAGCTGCAGCACCAGCTTTACCACTTAGATTTAGACCGCCTCATTGCCATCAATAAATCCCTTAACCGCCTGGGCAACCCGGCCCCGGAGGTAGTCGCGCGCATCGATGAGCAGCTCACCGCCTACCTCACCCCCACCCGCGCCAACCAGGCCATGCGGACGCAAGCGCAGATTAAAAGGAAGATCAACGAGCTCATCAACCTCGAAGATGACACCCTTGCGGTCAAGAAGGGGCCGACCCAGCCGCGCTACACCATGGAGAATTGGGGAAACAATACCGCAGCAATGACGCTGAGCGCGGATCCCTCGGTGATGGCGTGCGTAGATAAGTGCATCAAGGAGACTGCGCTCAAGCTGGATTGCTCGCTTGCCGATGCCGCCATTTCCCTCCTCACCGGCAATACCGAAGCACCCCAGGTCATCCTGAATGCCTACAAGGCAACCGATGTCCCCAACTCCCCCGCATTCATTGAATCCGTTGGGTGGCTCGACCCGGCGCGCTCCAACGCCCTGCCCTACTCCAAGATCCGGGAACTGAACCCGGATAAAGACGTAAAGGGATATGTCACCCCGCCGGATATGGCAGCCTACCTCGAAGGATTCGACGGCACCTGCCGCTACCCTGGCTGCAACCGCCCTGCCACGGTGTGCCAGAAGGATCACCGCATCAACCACGCGGATGGCGGGCCGACGACTCCCGCAAACCTTGCGTGCCTGTGCCAACACCACCACAACATAAAGACCGATGGCCGGGCCTTTTACGTCATGGATCCGCACACCCGGGACATTATTTGGTTCTTCGAGGACGGCACCTGGACCGTCACCGAGCCCTCCGGCCCGCTGGCGGAAAAGAATAAGAATTGGGTGCAGACTTTTGCACAAACCATGACCGCCCACCGCGCACGGGCCTACGAAGAGGCCCACGAAGCACAGGAAAAAGAAAAAACCATCCCAAGGAAGGAGGATTAAAAACGCCCACTGCCATACATTGGTTGGCATGATGCAAAAATTATTCACGCTCGACGAGCTGATCATTTCCCAGACCAAGTCCCTCCTCAAGGATCGATTCATGATTTCTGATGTCAACGGGACCCCAGTGGGCACCATCGTGCAATCCACCAGCCTTAAGGAGATGGTGTTTAAACCCTCCCGTAGCTTGGAGGTCGCACTCACGGATGCCGAAGGCAACCCCCAACAAACAGTCATGACGATCTCGGATCCGCCGAATTTTTTGCGGGATACCTACGAGGTACACCTACCGGGAATTGAACAGCCCATGGCCGTTATCACCAAGCGCTTCTCCATGTTCAAAACCAAGATGGAATTAACAATGGGGGGCTTTGCCGACGTCGAAGTGCACGGCGATTTCTGGGATTGGAACCTCACCATCACCTCCCAGGATCGCCAGCTTGCCGATGTCTCCAATAAATGGACCGGCATGGGCAACTACTTCATGGGTAAAAACACGTATCTCCTGCGGATCGCGCCAGGCCTCAACGAGCAACAGCACGCCGCCATCATCGGCGCCGTAATGAGCATGGACATGCTGCGCACGAAGAAAAAGAAAAACAGCAACTAGGTGCGCGCATGGAAATCATTGCAAACGGTGTTTCAGGACTGGCCCTACTGTAAGCACCGAGGTTCCAATTCCGGATACGGCAAGTGCCGCTGCCGGGCCGATGGCACTTACGATAGGCGCCCCGATAATGTATCCGATAAGCATCGCAGAGCTATTTATCGATCCCATCGTAGAAAGGGCTTTGGGCTTCACCCCATCAGGTACGGTTCCCACCACGATGATTCGCAGTGCGGCCACCTGAATGGCATTGCATACTCCGCCAAGGAATGAAGTGCCCCGAGTTTTGTTCCTAGGCATTTGCCTTGATTTCTATTATTCCCTGTTGCGGGGTCTTCTTCCAAAATTCGGTTTCCACCTCGGCTGGGGTTCGATATCCCAAGCTTTGGTGGAGCCTTACCTCGTTCCACCATGACACCCACTCGAACGTCGCAATTTCTACCTCGACAACGTCATTCCACCTGCGAGTATGGATGAGCTCGTTCTTATGAGGGGCCGTTAACGTTTTCAGCCAGTGCATTGTCATATAAGTCACCACACTTCCGGTGGAAGCAGTGATCCCGTGTTGGGCAAGTCGCTGGTTGTAGACCACGCTGACATACTGCGATCCGTGATCCGAATGGTGAATGAGACCTGTTGTTTCCTCAGCACACACGATTGCCTGGTTGAGAGCTTGCAGCGGCAGTGCTTCGGTGGAGAGTGTCGAGAGTGTCTAATGGTTTGTGTGTGGGAACCTAACCCGCATAAGGAGATGAACCAGAATGACTACTATGGCGAGACG
>NZ_JBEHFR010000018.1:0-52877 GCF_040225635.1 Corynebacterium sp. KPL2830
CCTAAAAAATCCCGAGTTGAGGATCCGCCCCCGTCCGCCCCACCCGCGAGATTGACAAACTATATAGGAACACCCCCCTAAGGACAAAAATGAATCGCATACCTAAAGTTCTGACCGCCACTGCGTTAGCTGGCGCCCTCGCCTTCGGCGTCACACCCACCGCCCCTACGCCGGAAGCAAACGCTCAGGCGCAAAGTGGAATTGGAATTGCTGCCTTAGCAGCAGTTCTCGTAATCGGTGGCGTGACGTGGTACCTCGCCAAGGACGGCATTGCCTACATCAGAGATCAATCTCGGACTCACTTGGAGCCTACTCCAGAAGAGAAAGCCGCCTCCCAAGAAATGATCAAAAACAACAAAGAAGAAGTAATCGCTCAAAGTGGCGCAATCGAGGAAACGGCTCCTGAGCAGGCCCCCGTCGAAACACCGGTGGAAGCCGAAGCACCTGCAGCTGTTGAGGCTCCGCGTGGCATGGCGGCAGAAACCGGCTCGAACACTGTCGCTCGGCTCCTAGCAGCCCTCAGCATTGCAGCAATGATGCTTGGCGGCGTGTTCACCGCCCGCCGGAGATTCTTCGCATAGTTCAATTCTCTTGCACTAAACGGTAGGTGTGCGTTAGCACTCGTATTCCTGAGTAGCCCTAAGGCAATTTCCCACGCGATTGGCCCACAGCAAAACTTAGCCGTGCCGGTGTTGGTAGCGACCGACTTGGCGGTCTCTTATGGTTTTCTAGGGGATCGATACCGTAGCCATTGTCACCGTGGTGACACCAGCCGCCCAAAGCCTGGGCAACGGCGCAACGGCGCCTAATGAACACCAACAAGTAAAAGGCTGGGTTTATCCCCAGCCTTTCTTGTATCAGAAACCCCAGCCCTTAAGACGTAGCTTCCTTCGTAGAAGTCTCCGCAGTCTCCTGCCTAGCCTTTGGATCAACGGTAAATAGGTCCGTCCCAGAACCGATGAGCTCGCCCTCGCGGAAAGCCGCGGTGGGAATAACGGGGCCAGTCTTCTTAGCATTGGACACAACCACTGGCGTCGTTACCGGCAGGCCCGCTTCCTTGATGGCCTCGATATCGAATTCAGCCAGGACCTCGCCTTGCCTTACGGTATCGCCCTTATTGACATGCGAGGTGAAGTGTTCGCCCTTGAGGTTTACCGTATCGAAGCCAATGTGCATAAGGATGTCAATCGGCCCCACCGCTGGGTCTTCGACACGCAGGGCGTAGGCGTGGTGAGAAGGGAAGGTCACGGTGATGGTGCCATCGGCAGGCGCGACGAGCTTGCCCACGGTCGGTTCGATAGCAACGCCTTTGCCCAACTTGCCCCCGGCAAACATGGGATCCTCAACTTTGGATAGGGGCACGGCGTTGCCCTCTAGCGGGGAAAAGATTGTCGCGGCATTCTCACCGGCGGAGCCAGCGGCAGCAGCCTCGGCGGCCAAAGCCTGTGCTGCGGGAGGATTAACTTCATCAGGATCAATGGTGCCATTGCGATGGATGAGCACGCGCCCGTACAGGTAGGCCCCGATGAAGGCTACGGCGAAGGAGATGACACCACACAGCAAGAAGGTTGGGACAAAGCGCGGAACGGAAACGAAACCAATGAAGCCGGCGGCGCCGAGGGCATCCGCAAGCACGCCAAAAATGGCGATGAACGTAGACGCAATGGCTGATGCCGCCATACCGATATAAAACGGCCAACGCAGGCGCAGGTTAACGCCGAAAATCGCGGGCTCAGTAATACCAAACAGCGCCGAGATACCGGAGGCACCGGCCAAGCCCTTGAGCTTTTCGGAACGCGCCAAGAAGTACACTGCCAAGGCCACGCCACCCTGGGCAATATTGGCCATCGAGGCAATGGGGAAGATGAAGGAACCGCCCTCATTCCACAGCATCGTCTCAATGGGCGGGAAGGATTGGTGTAGTCCGGTAATGACGATCGGCGAATAAACCAGACCGAAAAGGAAGCCCGCCACGGGACCGGCAAAGTCATACAAGTTGGCCAGCCCCATGCCCAACCACTCACCGGCGGTACGCAAGATGGGTCCTAGGCCCATAAAGGTAATAAAGCCCGTCACCAGTAGGGTAAGCAGGGGCGTGAGCATGAAGTCCACGGTGCCCTTGAGGTGCTTGTGCAGGAACTTTTCAATCGTCGCCAAGATCCAGGCGATGACCAGAATGGGCAAGATGGAGCCTTGGTAGCCAGCTTGGGCAACGTCGATGCCAAAGATATCCCAGTAGGGCATCTCGCCATTATCAATGGCCTCAGCAACGTTATAGCCGCTAACCAAATCCGGCATGACCATCGCCATGGCCATGCCAGCACCGAGGAATTCATTGCCGCCAAAGCGCTTAGTAGCAGTAAAGCCCACGAGGATGGGCAAGAAAGCAAAGGGAGCGGATGCCAGGAGATTGACCAGTCCAGCAAAACCTTCCCACGAGGGATACATTTCGATGACGGATTGATCCCCAAATAATCCCGGCGCGGTCAGCACATTATTTAATGCCATCAACAAACCGCCGCCGAGCAGGATGGGGATTAGCGGAACAAAGATATCGGCCAAGACCTTGACCGCACGGGAGAACCAGTTCCCAGATTCCGCGGCAATATCCTTGAGGCGATCGGTGGACACGGCGACGTCCTTGGAAATGGACTTGGTCATTTCCTGAAAGACGATATTGACATCGCCTGGGCCCACGATGACCTGGAACATACCACCGGCTTCGAAGGTGCCCTTCAGATCCGGATCGTTGTCTAGCGCTGCGGTATCTACCTTGTCCGAATCATCCAAGACCATGCGCAAGCGCGTGGCGCAGTGGGCAAGGGCAATAATATTATCTTCGCCGCCTAATGCCTTCAGGGTGCGGGCGGCGACCTCTTTATGCTCCATGGACCAACCTTTGTTATTTAGGTCACATTAAGTGACCGAATGTGATTGACTACTTCCCATTTAAGTCTGTTTGGGCCCAAATGTCCACAAAGCAAAAAGCTGTCGATCCTAGTTCCGCAGGGTCTTAGTCCAGCGGCTCCCATGCATGCCAGGGAGCATCACCAAAGACCGCGAAGGACGCGGCGATGCGACCGCCACCGGCAAAGACTTCTACGGCGCAGCCATCGGCGATGAGCCGCATTTCTCCATCGGGGCATGCGATCGGCTCACCGTCGTTGAAAGAGATGGTGCCACCTCCTTGCACCACGCGAAACGCTTCCTTGCCAGTGGCATCGACAAGCGCATAAGCTCCCTCCCCCGTTATATCGATGGTCGAGCCATAGCCCTCCCTGCCGCGGGTTTCCGGCAGCGCAGACCACAGAGGTTCTTGGCACAGGTAATTATCCTCCAGCCACAGCTGCCGCGGAATAGTCAAGGTATGCACCCACCCGTGCGTTGGCGTCTCATCATGAGCGGGCATGCCCATCCAGCCCAGCAAGATATTTTCCTCGGTTGCCTGCGGCGCATAGAACTGCGTGCCGTGATCCAGAAGGGTAAAGCCACGCTCAACGTGGAAATTAAGCCCGTCCAAGGTGCCGACGACGTAGCCGCACCGGTCCGTTTCCTCCTGTGGGCAGAAGATCAACACGTGTTTATCCCCAAAGGTCAGCAGGTTGGGGCACTCCCACATATAGCCACCGGGAAGCTGCGCGGGATCATCAAAAACAAGCTCACCCTGAAACTCCCACTGCCTTAAATCCTGTGAATAATACAGCACGATGGTTCCGCGTTCGTCTTCCGTTTGCGCACCAATGACCATGCGCCATCCCTCCCCGGCGCGGGAAATATGGGGATCGCGGAAATGGCCGGTATATCCCTCCGGAGAATCAGCGATGAGCGGGTTGTCGGCATCGCGGACATAAATCCCGCCTTCCGGCCCAGAGGGGTCCATGACCCGCACGCGGTTCTGCGACGGGATGCGGCGCCCGTCTTCTTTCAAGTTGCCCGTATAAAAAAGCCACACGTCCGTGCCGTCAACAACGGCCCCACCGGAGTAGCACCCATCCTTGTCATAGGGCAGGTCAGGATAAAGCGCATCGGGATAATGCCGCCATGGAGTAGGCGCGGACACCGTGGTGGTGGCGTGACCCCAGCCAGTCCGCTTGGGCTTGTGCGGAAAGGCAGGGTCATGCTGGTAATATGCGTGCAGAATATCGCCATCCACAAAAAGACCGTTGGGGTCATTGAGGCGGCCCAGTGGTGGGGCGAGGTGAAAGTTCGGTCGGTGGTTCATGTCCCCGATACTATGGAACTATGACTATTCATGTGTGCGGCGAAGGCCTCGTGGACCTGGTTCCGGTATCCCCCGGCCGCTTGAATGACCTCACCCCGGCGCTGGGCGGCGGCCCCTTCAACGTGGCCATCGCCGCGGCGCGCTTGGGCGCGGACGTGGAATTTCAATCGCGGATTTCTACCGATGGGTTTGGCCAGGAATTATTCCGACGCTTGGAAGAAGAAGGCGTCGTAACCGCCCACGTGCAGCGCGGCGAAGAACCGACCACCCTGGCGGTGACCACCATCGCGGATAATGGCACGGCCTCTTATAACTTTTATGTGGAAGGCACAGCAGATCGCTTCGTTGAACCCAAATTATTTCCGGCCGATACCGCCTGCTTCGGTACCGTCTCCCTGGCCTTGGAACCAGGCGCTTCGCGCTATGCGCAGCTGCTCAAGGACTTCGCCGCACAGGGAACACTCGTGGCCTTAGACCCCAATATCCGGCACTTTTATGCCACCGATGCGCATAAGAAATTCTTGGCTGATTTGCTGCCACACGTCTCGGTGCTGAAGCTGTCGGATGAAGAGGTGGACTTTTTAGGCGAAGACTTCACCAACCAGGTACCCATCGTGGTCACCACCCGCGGCGGCGACGGAATTAGCGTCAGAGCTGGGGATACTTCTCTCGACGTTCCTGCAGCCGCGGTTGAAGTCACCGATACCATCGGCGCCGGCGACACCATCATGGCAGCCCTTTTGGCGCAATTAGATGAACGCCGCCTCGATGCGGACAAGGCCGCAGCACTGAGCGCCGGGGAGTGGCGCGATATCCTCCACTTTGCTGCCACCGCAGCCGGCATCACCGTCTCCCGCACCGGCGCCAATCCCCCACTGCGCAAGGAAGTAGAGTCTGCCCTATGAGCTATACCAAGCGCACGCTGTGGATACACCTGGGCCTATTCCTCTTAGCATTCCTCGCATTCATCCTCCCCGTCGTCGTCGGCACCGCAGCCCTACTCCCCCTCTGGCTCTCGGGTGGAGTAAGCATCATCCTTGCAGCGGGCGCGCTTATCGATGCCGCCTTTAAGTTCTTCGCCCCCGCCTCCCCACGCAGCCTCAAGTTGCTCTCCGGCATCGCCGGCATCGTGCTGCTGGTGGGCTGGGGAATCTGGATCTACATTTACGGCAACATGGCGGCAGTCGGCACGGGTACCTACCGCATTGGCAATTTCCTGTTGAGTGTCGGCTGCGTGCTCAACCTCTTCATCATCGCCATTTCGGTTTTGGATATCCGCCGGTTGGCGCGGCAGTAGCCGGACCAAGCGCTCCTGGCGCTTAGCGCGGGGTGCGCTCAGCGGTCGCTGGGGAGGACGCGGCGAGGGACGATAATGGGGGCATCGCCAAGCGGGTCGTCCCAGGCCTCCGCCTCGATGCCATAGGCCTGCGCCAATACCTTCGGAGCCAGCGCTTGTTTCGGCGCCCCTCGCGCGATGATTTCGCCGGTCTTCATCACCACCATGGAATCGGAGTAGTGGCCCGCGAGCATGAGATCGTGCAGGACCACAACCACTGTTTTGCCGGCGCGCGCCTGTGCGCGAGCCAGCTCCAGCATGCTCATGGCATGGGCGGGGTCGAGGAAGGTTGTGGGTTCATCGAGAAGCAGCACCGGCGTATCTTGCGCGAGCGCCAAAGCCAGCCAGACGCGCTGGCGCTGCCCGCCCGACAGGGAGGCGATATCGCGATCGAGGTAGTCCACAATCTCCGTGGCCTCGCAGGCCTGGGCGATGATCTCTCGGTCCGTAGGAGAAAGGCCGCGCATCCTGCCCTGATAGGGGTGGCGCCCGCGCGCGACCAACTCGCCTACCCGCAGCCCATCCGGCGCCACGGGGTGCTGCGGCAGAAGTGCCACCTGCTGCGCGGCTTCCTTCGCGTTCATCGCATGCAGGTCAGCCTCCCCGACTATGACGCTGCCCTGCCGCGGGGCCAGGATCTTAGATAGCGTCTTGAGCAGCGTGGACTTGCCGCAGCCATTGGGGCCAATGAGCGTGGTGACTTCACCGGCGCGGGCGTCCAGGTCAACGCCGGCGAGGATATCCTCGCCGTCCTTATATCCCGCATGGATGCCGGTGGCCTGGAGGCTACACCGGCGCTTCGAGCGCGTGGGCTGATTATCCGTCATATCTTTTCCTTCATCCACGTACGAGTGTGTAGCACTATTTGGGTGGCGCGCTGAGCTGAACCTCGCTGTGCCGCGCCACGGCGCTTAGCTGCGCCGGGCCGCATTCCACACCAATACCACCAGGGCACAGCCGCCGATGACCGAGGAGACCGCGCCCACCGGGGCATTGACCGGAATCGCGCCAGCGATGACGGCGCACACGGTCAGCAGCGCTGCGCCCGCGGCTGCCGATGCCACCGGCGAGGGCGTAGGCGTGCGCGCCACCATCCGCGCCAGGTGCGGTGCCAGCAGGGCGATAAATCCAATGGGCCCCACCACCGAAACCACCACGGCACAGATACCGGTTGCCGCGATGAGCAACAGGGCGCGCTGGCGGGTGATATTGACACCCAGGGTGGTCGCGGAGGAATCATCATGGGCAAGCAGCGGCAGCTCCCGCGCGCACCAGATGCCTATGGCGAGGAACGGCGCCAAGGCCACCAGCAGGGGAACGATGACCTCCATGCGCACGAACCCGGTCGATCCCGCCAGCCACGTTTGCGCCTCGGCCGCGCGCTGGATCTGGGCGCTGCGCATCAAATACGCCACGATGGCCTGAAACATCAGCGATAGGGCGATGCCGACGATGACGATGCGATTGCTCGTGCCGATGCCACCCAAGACGGCGAGGAGAATAACGACGAGGAGGGCGCCGCACATCGCCAAGCATGCCCGCCACCAGAAGTCCGGGATACCGTCCGCGAAACCGGGGCGCGAATGCACGGTGCCCAGCACCACCAGGACCGATGCGCCGCCAGTAACGCCGAGGATATCCGGCGATGCTAGCGGGTTGCGGGCCATGGTCTGCGTCCACGAACCGGCCACGCCGAGGGCGGCGCCGACGATGACGGTGGCGATGGCGACCGGCAGGCGCAAGTCCCATACCACCCTAATGTGGCTCTCGCTGCCGCCGCCGGTAAGCACATCGATGACCTGCCGCGGGCTCAACTCCAGCGGGCCTTGCCCCAGTAATACCAGGTAGGCGGCAAGTGCGATGAGGCCAAATACGAGCGTAGAGGCTAGCACGCGGACGTGCCTGCGGCGCTGCTGCGCTTGCAGGATACTGCTAATTGTTGTCATGCGTTATCGCCCCACGATCTACCCACGCCGCGGTGGGCGCCCCAAATGAGGAAGGGCGCGCCCACGATGGCAAGCACGATAGACATCTCTAGCTCCGAGTTACCGACGATGAGCCGGCCGATGATATCGGCGGCGAGCACGGCGCAACCGCCCAGGAGAGCAGAGGGCAGGATCATCGTGGCAACGCTGGGGCCAACCGCCCGCCGCACGATGTGGGGAATGGCGAAGCCGACGAAGGCAATGGGGCCCGTTGCCGCCGTGGCGCTGCCGGCCAGTACCACGACGCTGAGTGCTGCGCCCACCCGCGCGGTGGTGGGAGACCCGCCCAAGGCGAGCGAGGACTCCTCCCCCATGGCCAAAAGGTCGAGCGGCCTAGCCGCCATCGCCGCGCACGCGAGGCCAATGAGCAGGCCAATACCCGCAATGGCAACGTCTTCTGGGCCGCGCCCAAAGGTCGAGCCGATGGTCCAGCGCCGCATGCTATCGAGGACGTCCGTGGAATACAGGCCGATGATCACCGCGCCCGATCCCAAGGCGGCGGAGACACCGGCGCCGACGAGAATGAGCGTTAGCGGATCCTGAAACCGCCGCGAGACGGCCAGAACCAGCAGCGTGGTAATGCCCGCCCCTGCAAGCGCGAGGGTGGTGCGCATGCCGGTGGTGGTAGCAATGCCGATGGCCGTGCCTAGGGCAACGAAGAACGACGCGCCCGCGGTAATACCGATAAAGCCCGGGTCCGCCAGCGGGTTCCTGGTCCACGATTGCGCCAAGACACCGGCGACGGCAAGGGCTGCGCCGGCGAAATAGGCCAAGAAGGTGCGCGGCATGCGCAGGTTCCACACGATATCGCGGATATCCTGCTCGCCTGCCCTGCGCAGCGCGGCGATGACCTCATCGGGCGGAATGGAACGGGAACCCAGCGCCAAGGACGCCACCGCCAGCGCCAGGCTGGCGAGGATAAGGGCGACAAGGAACGTCTTACGGCCCTTTCCCCGCGCCATCACCGGTGTGGCTGTGGGGTTTTGCGCTGTGGGACCCGTCTGGATAGTCTGGCCGTCCTTCGTGGTTGCTGACAATTACAGCTTCTCTTCAAACTTATCTATTGCCCAGGGAATGGTCACTGGGTTCGGCATGCTCATGGCGTTGCCGGTATCCGTGTCTAGGTAGCGCACGCGCTTATCCTTGACTACATCGAGGCCCTGGAAGGTCTTATCCTTCTTCAAGACATCGGCAGAGCCGTTGTAATCCAGGACAAAGAGGTGATCAACCTGGTTGAGCTTTGCGTAGTTTTCCGGGGCAATGTCAACGAAGAAGCTGCTGCCATCGCCCTTCAACTCATCAGGGATTTCCATGCCAAGCTCCTCGATGAACTGGCCGCGCCCATCCTCATCGGTGTACAGGCCAATCTTGCCGTCATAGGGCATGACGATGGCTGCGGACTTGCCCTGCAATTCGGTGTGCTCGCGGCGGAATTCCTCGAAGGCGTTCTCGGTGTCCTTGATAAGTTTATCGCCTTTGTCTTCCTTATCCACGGCATCCGCGATGGCCTCAACCTGGTCCTCCCAGGGAACCTGCCAGTCTTCATAATCATCCGGCTTAACGGTGGTCGGCGCGATATCCTCCAGGGATTCCTTCGTGCGCGCATCCACCGCCTGGTTCACAGCAATGATCTTGGTGGGATCGGCAGCGGTGATCTGCTCGAAGGTATCCGCGGTAAATCCGGTCGCGGTGTTGTAGATGACCTCAGGCTTGGCATCGCCAAGCAGCTTCTTTGACCACGGGCCAACGCCGGAAGGATCGCCATCGCCCTCAGCGCCCCACGGCGCCACCGTCACGGGAGTGATGCCCAGGGCGAGCAGCGTATCGGCATCCCCCAAGCCCAGGCTAGCCACGCGCTCTTCGCTGGCGGCCTCGGTGGACTGCGTGCTTTCATCGCCCTCACCACGCGAGCAACCGGCTAATGCGACGGCTCCGGCTGACAGCAGTGCCACAACGCCCATGGTGCGGCGTCCGAAAATCTTCATGAAGCTGGACCTTTCAAAAAGGAAGAAATTGACGTTGTTGATCCTAGACCCGAATTGGAGGATTAGGCAAGGCTTAGCTTCGAACGAGTATGTTGGATGCATGAGCTGTTCCCTACAATCGTCCCCGATGCCTGAACACCAACTGATTCCCGTTACCCTGACCGCGAATGAACTGATCCGGCCGCGCCTGCACCGCCTGACGTTTCATGCCGAGGCGTTCCGGACGTATGACCTCGCCGGCCCCGATGAATTCTTTGGCCTTGTCATGCCCCAAACCGGGCAGGAATTTACGCCCTTCCCCGTCGACGGCGTTAACCTCCGAGCCGCCGTCGCCGCTATAGACGAGGAGACGCGGCCGGACCTGCGCTGGTACACCATCCGCGCGCTCCACCCCGAGGAGGCCACTATCGATGTCGACGTAGTCACCCACGGCGATTCCGGGCCCGGCTCGCGATGGATTCTGCGCGCGCAACCCGGCGATACAGCGGGGTTCTTTACCTGCAACGAGCTGTGGCGGCCAACCGAAGCAGCACAACTATTGGTCGCCGATGCCTCCGCCCTGCCGGCCCTGCGGCATATCCTGGCCTACCAAGAGGACCATAACCCGGCGATGCTCAGCCGCACCGACGTTATGGCCGTAGTGACCAGCGATGACGAAGTAGAGCCCGGGCTCGCGGCCAGGTGGGAGCCCAGCGTGCGTAGCCTGCGTGTCCTTCGCACCGAGCCGCACAAGGAGGCGGATTCTGTCGTTGCCGCGCTGAAAGCAGATTATGCCGGTGCGCCGACGCCAGGATACGTGTGGGTCTCCGGCGAGGGGGACTTGGCGAAGAAGGTCCGGGGCCTCGCGGTGAGAGATTGGGGCCTTTCTTCCGACGACGTCACCTGGGTGCCCTACTGGTTCTACGGAAGGGCCCGGCCTTAAGAGCTCTAAAACAGCTAAAGGCCCCTGTATCGAACCATATGGTCCGGTACAGAGGCTGCGCTGGCTAGGTTTTACTTAGCCTTCTCGATGATCTTTACGAGACGGAAGTGCTTGTCCTTGGACAGCGGGCGGGTCTCAGCGATACGTACGAGATCGCCTACGCCTGCAGTTTCTTCCTCATCGTGCGCCTTAACCTTCTTGTTAGAGCGCATGATCTTGCCGTACAGAGCGTGCTGCTTACGGTCTTCCAACTCGACAACGATGGTCTTGGACATCTTGTCCGAGACGACGTAGCCGGTGCGGACCTTAGGAGCACCCTTGACCTTCTCCTTCTTCGGAGTTGGTCCCTTCTTGGATTCAGTCACGTTAGCCTCACTCATGATTAAGCCTCAGCTCCCGGAGCGACAGACAGGCCCAGCTCGCGCTCGCGCAGAACGGTGTAGATGCGGGCAATGTCGCGCTTAACCGTGCCGATGCGGCGGTTGTTGGTCAGCTGGCCGGTGGCCTTCTGGAAACGAAGGTTGAACAGTTCTTCCTTCGCATCCTTCAGACGGGTTTCCAGCTCTGCGTTGTCGAGCTCACGGAACTCGTGGGCGGGGGTACCGGTTGCCATTAGAACTGGTCCTCCTTCTTGATGATGCGGACCTTGCAAGGAAGCTTCTGGCCAGCGCGGCGCAGAGCCTCGATTGCAACAGCCTCAGTTGGGTAGCTCATCTCGAAAAGTACGCGGCCAGGCTTCACGTTAGCCACCCACTTTTCAACCGGGCCCTTACCGGAACCCATACGAACACCGAGCGGCTTCTGGGTCAACGGACGGTCCGGGAAGATGTTGATCCACACCTTGCCACCACGCTTAACGTGGCGGTTGATGGCAATACGTGCGGCCTCAATCTGACGGTTGGTGATGTACGCAGGCTCCAGTGCCTGGATTGCGTAATCGCCGAAGTTAATGCGGTTTCCGCCCTTGGATACGCCACGACGGCTCGGGCGGTGCTGACGGCGGTACTTAACACGCTTAGGAATCAGCATGGATTAGCCCTCCTGCTTCTGCTGTGCACGCTGGCGGCGCTGGCCACCGCGGCGGGAGCGACCATTGCGGTCACCACGGCCACGGCCCTGTGCCGGAGCGTTCAGTTCGGACTCGCGTACGCCACCGACGACGTCACCCTTGTAGATCCACACCTTGATGCCGATGCGGCCGAAGGTGGTGTGGGCCTCTGCGGTGCCGTAGTCGATCTCGGCGCGAAGAGTGTGCAGCGGAACGCGGCCCTCGTGGTAGCGCTCGACGCGGGACATTTCTGCACCGCCCAGGCGGCCGGACAGCAGAATCTTGATGCCCTTAACCTGTGGCTGGCGCATAGCGGACTGGATAGCCTTGCGCATTGCACGACGGAATGCGACGCGGTTAACCAGCTGCTCCGCGATGGAGTGAGCAACGAGGGTTGCGTTTGCGTCTACCTGCTTGACCTCGAGGATGTTGAGGGCAACCATCTTGCCGGTGAGCTTTTCCAGCTCGCGGCGGATGCGGTCAGCCTCAGCACCGCGGCGGCCGATCACGATGCCCGGACGGGCGGTGTGAATGTCCACGCGGACGCGGTCACGGGTGCGCTCGATGACGATGTCGGCGATGCCGGCACGCTCGAGACCCTTGTTGAGGTAGTTACGAATCTTGATGTCTTCGGCTACGTAGTTCGCGTAGTCCTTATCCGCGAACCAGTGGGTCTTCCAGTCGGAAGTGATGCCCAAACGTAGGCCGTGAGGATGGATCTTCTGGCCCATTACTTGGCCCCTTCCTGCTGGCTTTCGACAACCACGGTGATGTGGCTGGTGCGCTTACGAATCATGAATGCACGACCCTGTGCACGCGGCTGGAAACGACGCATGATCGGTCCCTCGTTGGCGTATGCCTCGGAGATGACCAAGGTGCGTGGGTCGAGGCCGAAGTTGTTCTCAGCGTTAGCGGCTGCGGAAGCAACGACCTTTGCAACTGGCTTGGAAGCACCCTGTGGTGCGTACTTCAGGATTGCCAAAGCTTCGCTTACGGACTTGCCGCGGACCAGATCGAGCACACGACGTGCCTTCATCGGGGTAACGCGGACGTTGCGGGCCGTGGCGGATGCGGAGGTGATGGTCTCACTCATCGCTTATCGACGTCCCTTCTTGTCATCCTTGACGTGACCCTTAAAGGTCTTGGTTGGTGCAAACTCGCCCAACTTGTGGCCGACCATGGAGTCCTCGATAAAGACCGGCACATGCTTGCGGCCGTCGTGGACGGCGAAGGTGTGTCCGATGAAATCGGGGAGAATGGTCGAGCGGCGAGACCAGGTCTTGATGACCTGCTTGGTGCCTGCATCGTTTTGAGCATCCACCTTGTTGAGGAGGTGCTCATCGACGAACGGGCCTTTCTTAAGGCTGCGTGGCATTGTTTACCTCCTCTTAGCGCTTCTTGTTCGGGCGACGACGGCGCACGATCATGTTGTTGGAGTAACGGTTCGGGTTGCGGGTGCGACCCTCCTTGTGACCCCATGGGGACACTGGGTGGCGACCACCGGAGGTCTTTCCCTCACCACCACCGTGTGGGTGGTCAACCGGGTTCATAACGACACCACGGACGGTCGGGCGAACGCCCTTCCAACGCATGCGGCCGGCCTTGCCCCAGCGGATGTTCATCTGCTCGGCGTTGCCAACTTCACCAACCGTTGCGCGGCAACGGATGTCCACGCGGCGGATTTCAGAAGACGGCATACGCAGAACGGCGTACTTGCCTTCCTTACCCAGCAGCTGGATGGAAGCACCAGCAGAACGAGCCAGCTTAGCGCCAGCGCCCGGCTTGAGCTCAACAGCGTGGATGATCGAACCGGTCGGGATGTTGCGCAGCGGCAGGTTGTTGCCCACCTTGATATCTGCGTTCGCGCCGGACTCGACAACAGCACCCTGCTTCAGGCCCTTCGGCGCAATGATGTAGCGCTTCTCGCCATCTACGTAGTGCAGCAATGCAATGTTTGCGGTGCGGTTCGGGTCGTACTCGATGTGAGCGACCTTTGCCGGAATGCCGTCCTTGTCGTTACGACGGAAGTCGATCAGACGGTAACGGCGCTTGTGTCCACCGCCGATGTGGCGGGTGGTGATGCGGCCGTAGTTATTACGACCACCGGTTTTGCTCAGCGGGCGCAGCAGGGACTTCTCCGGAGTCGAGCGAGTGATCTCGTCGAACTCAGATACGGAGGATGCGCGGCGACCCGGAGTTGTCGGCTTGTACTTACGAATAGCCATAATTCTTCCTTTTCCTTTCGGCTCTCCGGTGGCGCTTAAGCGCCTGCGCCGAAGACGTCGATGGAGTCGCTGCCTTCACGGAGCGTCACGTATGCGCGCTTGGTGGACTTACGCTGACCGAAGCCGGTGCGGGTGCGCTTGCGCTTACCTGCACGGTTTACGGTATTCACGGAGTCGACCTTCACGTCAAAGATCTGCTCGACGGCATCTTTAATCTGGGACTTGTTGGAGTCTGGGGAGACGAAGAACGTGTAGACGTTCTGCTCCATCAGACCGTAGGACTTCTCAGATACAACCGGGGCGATGATGACATCGCGCGGGTTAGAAATCTTAGCCATTAGTTCTCCTCCTTATCCGCGCCGGTAGCGCGAGTGATGAAGGTGTGTAGCGCCTCAACGGAGAACACAACGTCATCGGAGTAGAGAACGTCGTAGGTGTTGAGCTGACCGGCGTCCAAGATCTGAACGTTCGGCAGGTTATTAGCGCTACGACGGGCGTTGATGTCCTCGCGGCCGATAACCAGCAGCACGTTGTCGCGCTCGGTCAGGGACTCGAGGAAAGCCTTGGCCGCCTTGGTGGACGGCTTCTGGCCAGGAACCAACTCTTCGATGACATGGATGCGCTCGTTGCGAGCACGGTCAGACAACGCACCGAAGAGAGCAGCCTTGATCATCTTCTTAGGGGTGCGCTGTGCGTAGCTACGTGGCTGCGGGCCGTGGACGGTGCCACCGCCGGTGTAGTGCGGCGCACGGATGGAACCCTGGCGCGCACGACCGGTGCCCTTCTGGCGGAAAGGCTTGCGACCACCACCGCGGACGTCGCCGCGGGTCTTGGTGGCGTGGGTGCCCTGACGAGCAGCAGCAAGCTGTGCGTTGACTACCTGGTGCATCAGAGCAACGGATGCCTCGGTGTCAAAGATTTCAGCCGGCAGGTCCACGGAGCCATTGGTCTTACCTTCGGAGGTGTGGACGTCTAGCTTGAGGTTGCTCATGCGTGTGCACCGCCCTTCACTGCGGTCTTAACGGTGACGAGGCCACCGCGCGCACCAGGGATAGCACCCTTGATGAGCAGCAGGTTGGACTCGACATCGACTTTCTGAATCTTCAGGTTTTGGGTCGTCACGCGGTCGTGGCCCATGCGGCCAGCCATGCGCTTGCCCTTGAAGACGCGGCCCGGGGTAGCAGCGCCACCGATACCACCAACGCGGCGGTGAGCGGCCTGGTTACCGTGAGCTGCGCCCTGACCCTGGAAGCCGTGGCGCTTCATAGCACCAGCGTAGCCGTGGCCCTTAGTCTGGCCGGTGACGTCAACGAAAGTGATGTCTTCGAAGATGTCTACCTTGACCTCTTGGCCAACCTCGTATGCGGAGGTGTCGTCCATGCGGATTTCCGCAACGTGACGACGCGGGGTTACGCCAGCCTTTTTGAAGTGACCAGACTCAGGCTTGTTTGCCTTGCGTGGGTCAATCTCGCCAAAGGCGATTTGGATGGCGCTGTAGCCATCGATTTCGGGGGTGCGAATCTGGGTGACAACGCATGGCCCTGCTTCAACGACGGTAACCGGAACAACGCGGTTTTCGTCGTCGAAGACCTGGGTCATGCCGAGCTTCTTGCCCAGAATGCCCTTGATCTCGTTTTCACTCATTATTAGTTCTCCACCAAAGTCGCTTACTGGATGTTCACGTCGACGCTTGCCGGAAGATCGATGCGCATCAAAGCATCAACGGTCTTCGGGGTCGGGTCGAGAATATCGATCAGGCGCTTGTGCGTGCGCATCTCGAAGTGCTCGCGAGAGTCCTTGTCCTTGTGCGGAGAACGAATAACTGCGTACACGTTCTTCTCGGTTGGGAGCGGCACTGGGCCAACTACACGAGCACCCGTACGGGTAACGGTCTCGACGATCTTCTTTGCAGAAGCGTCGATTGCCTCGTGGTCATAGGCCTTCAGCCGAATGCGGATCTTTTGTCCCGCCACGCTTATCCTCTTCCTCGCTTCCCCACTTTCACATTCCCGGCGTTTCCGGGGCGTGAAGCGGTGGGAAATTGCTTCTCGATTTCTCTATAACGTTGTCCGGGCTTGGGGCCTGACACAACGCCAGTGGTCTGACTGTCATGACAACCAAGAGATACAGCACATGGCAAATGCCAGTCTGCAGTGCTCCTGACGGGGCACAAGACCCGTAGTCAAAGTATTGTGAAGAGGACGGTTTTCACGCATTACACGTGGAGAGTGTCCTATTCGCTAACTGCCGCTGTTTATTTGCCATGCCCCTTCTCCGGTCCATCGTCTCGGGGTGTCTCTGCTCTAGCGCGGACCTAGCCCGATCGGATGACCTTCCAGTCTGTGTTTCAGGAAAATCCTGATCCACGGTGACAACGAAGGTGTCATGTTCGCTTTACCAGCTCAGCGCCTCGCCGATATGCACCGTGTCTAAGACGGTGCGTTACCGGTTCGCGCTGCCCTGTTAAAGCAACCTATGTATTTAAGCACGATGGGCTGGTGTTTTTCAAACCATCCCAGCAATAGTGCCAATAATCACGTTTTGGTAAATATTGTTGTCCCAGACCCCACGTGTGGTTAAGCGGTAGGTACGCTCAAGGAAGGATTTTGAACCGCTGGTTCTTGGTCCTTCAATTTCATATTGCGACCATGCAAGTCAATATTTAAGGAAAGGCCTTAAAGACCATGTCTGAGAACAACACTCCTGCAAAGCACTCTGAGAACAACGTTGCCGCTTCTGAAGAGCGCGAGGTAAACAACAACCTGGAGACTCAGTACGGCACCACCACCATTGATGACGTCGTTGTTTCCAAGATCGCTGGCATTGCAGCCCGCGAAGTTTCCGGCGTTGACTCCCTCGGTGGCGGCGGCGCTCGCATGATGGGCACCATCCGCGAGTCCTTCGGTGCATCCGAGGACGTACGCCAGGGTGTTGACGTAGAGGTAGAAAACGGCTCCGCAAAGATCGAGATCGCCATCACCGCTGAGTACGGTGTTGCTATCCACGAGCTGGCTGAGGCAATCCGCCGCAACATCATGAACGCTGTCGAGCGCATGACCGGCCTGACCGTAGAACGCGTTGATGTTGTTGTTCACAATGTCAAGCTGCCGAAGGAAGACTCCGAGTCTGAAGAGCAGGCTGCACTGAACCAGGGCCAGGCATAAGAACAATGCCTGAACCCCGAGCACAATTTGAGCTCGAGGTAAGCCACGCTCACGCAATTGCGGAAGCGGTGCAAAAGCTCAACGGTGTCGCGGGCCTTGACGGCGGACCCTACGGCTCGGTGAGCCTACTCTTCCCGGGCGAAAGGGTTACCGGCATGCGCCGGCCCGATCCCCGCGACGATCGCCACCTGCAAATCAACGTCCGTGTTGATATCAGTGCGCAGCCTGATCTGTACCGCCTAGCGGAAGAAATCCGCTCGGCCGCCCGCAAGGCATGTACGGAGCTGGAACGCGTCGACGTTGAGTTTTCTGACGCCGTAGATGGCTTATCCGCTGCTCCCTCGAAGGATTAGATATGAAGAATTACACCACATTGGGCATTGTTATCGGCCTACTACTTGCCTTCTTTTTGTACTTAGGTTGGGGTTGGACGCTGCTCGCCGTGCTGCTTGCTGCCGTCGGTGGCCTCTTGGGCTCCCACTTTGATGGCCGCATCGACCTCAGCGCTGTGTGGAATGGCCTCATTGGCAAGGAGAAAGGCCAAGGCTAATGTCAGAAGGTTCCACTAAGGGCCACACGCGTTTCTCGCTGCGGACCATGGAACGAATCGTGACCGCCGCAATTGCTAGCGTGCCTGGCACAAAAGATTTAGATGCCAAGCTTGCTGGCATTGGCGGACGCGGTTATCCACGGGTTTCGGTACAGATGGATCCAGAGCGTGAAGTCGCTGCCGTGAGCGCGACCATCGCTGTGGTGTGGCCGTCTCCGGTTACCGCAGTCGCGGAAAGTACGCGTGCCGCCATTTCAGAGGCTATTGCTGCCCATACCGGCTATTCCACCACCCGCGTTAATGTCACCGTCGGTGAATCGGTTCCGGATACCCGGGTTACCGCAGAACAGCTTGCGCAGCGTCCTGCCGCTTCAGCTTTTACCCCGGAGGTCAGTCCTTCTACCGTGACCCAACCCGTTACTCAGGACTCGGTCGAAGTGCGAAGCATCGAGACTCCGGAAGAAGCCACGGTTCGCAACGTCGACACCCCGCAAGAGGCGGAAATCCGCGAAATTTCTTCTGGAAAGGAAGTTGCGGTTCGCGGAGTATCGACATCCTCTGGTGACACGCCAGTGCGCTCCGTCGATACGCCGCGAGAAGCATCGGTACGCAGCATTTCCGCTGCTCTTCCAGACCACCAGCTGCTAGAAATTAGCGCTCCAGAAGATCACGAACTGCGTCGCATCGTCGAACCACGCCCAGAGCAGGTACGCAGCGTTCGCGCTCCGCGCCCTGGCAGGTTGCTTCCGAGCGGACAGGTACGCCCCTTTGTCAAAAAGGCAAAGGTCTCTGTTCCCCGTCCGCAGCCTTTGCGCAAAATCGAGATCGACAATTCAGAACAGAAAAAGCGCGTTCGCATTGCCCGCCCGGCTCCCCTGCGCAAGGTGCAGCCACCGCGCCCGCAGCCGCTGCGCAAGATCGAGATCGACAATTCCCGAAGCGAGCAACGCGTGCGGACCGTTAGGCCCGCGTCCCTGCGCAAGGTTCAGACCCCGCGTCAGGAACCGCTAAAGCGCATTGAGGTATCGCCAGCTAGCCAGCGCCCGTTGCACGTCTATGCGCCACGGCCTGAGCCGCTGCGTGCCATTTCCATTACCCCGTACCACGAGCAAGGAGGCAATAATGGCTGAAATGAATTTGCCTGAGCATTTCGGGCAGCGGCCCAAGGCGTCTCCTGCAGTGCGCACGTGGACCGTAATTCTGGGTTTCGTTCTGCTTGCCATTGGCATTGTGGGTGTCCGCGAAACCTGGCTTGTCGGAGCAGATGCCAATGCCCAATCGTGGGTTCAGCCGGTCCTTGATCTTATTGCCACCGAGCAATTAGAGACGTGGATGATCTGGGCTGGCGTGGCTTCCATCGTGGTTGGTCTCATCTTTGTATTCGCTGCGGTAAAGACCCGTCGCAATACCCACACCCAGGTCGCTTCCGAGTCCGCTTCCATGTGGATGCGGCCAGTTGATGTCGCGCGATTGAGCTCTGCTGCAGCACGCCGTGTTCCGGGAGTTGCTTCCGCGCAGACTTCGGCGGATACCAAGAGCGCGAAGGTCACCGTTAATGGCGATGAGCAAGACGCCGATTTGCCTGGGCGCGTGGAAAAGGCTGTCACCCGCGCTTTAGAGGTCCTTGCAGACCCACCCAAGGTCACCGTAGCCGTAGAGAAGATTCCGGAGATGGATAATCATGTCTAAAAAGCTTGCTACCTTTGACCGAATCCTCCTCGGCTTGCTTGGAATTATCCTCATCGCGCTAGGTGTATGGCCGATCCTCATTAACTTCAATGTGGAATTTGCTGAGTACTTGGCCGAGTGGGTAGACCACGATACGTGGCGCACTTTGGGCGATAATAATTGGTGGGTGTGGGTCTTGGCTGGCGCCTCTGCCCTGCTGCTCATCATTGGCTTGTGGCTCATCGTCGTGAACCTTCGTCACCGCCGCTTTAATAATGTGGAATCCGCAGCCTCCAATGAACAAGGCGCAATCTCTGCATCCATGAACGCCATCGCCACCGCGGTGGCCAAGGATCTGGACTCGCTCGATGGAGTGGAACGCGTAGACCGCTTGGTTGCATACGACCGCGCCCGCCCAACGCTGCAGTACACGGTGGTTGCTAACCCAGATACCCCGCTGGAGAGACTGACTGATGCTGTGGAGACCAATGAACGCGACTTCCGGGAGGCTTTCCCAAACGCTGACTTGGATACCAGCTATAAGCTGCACTTCACCAAGGTTAAGCCGATGAAGGATTTAGCTGAATAAGGGGTTTGGGGTCTCAGCAACAAGGACCTCAACCACCTTGCCCAATCGCGCATAATCGCCGCCCTCGAGGAGTACTTCCAGCTCCTCGCCGGGGCGGCATTTTTCTATCCTTTTCCACGCATAATCGCGGTCCACCACCCGCCGATTCTCCTTATGAAAGAGATGCAATCCGTGGTCTAGAACTGCAATCGCGTCCTCGAAGCGGAGGACATAGACAAACTCACCCAACTCGTAGCGTTTAAGGCCGCTGAGTTCTGGTAGCCGGTCAGCCAAGCGCATGATGCTGGAGACGATTCCAAGACGGTGCTCAAAGCCCTCAGTATCCGTAACCACAAAGGGCGGGCCAGGCCCGCCTTGAACTAGTTCTACAAGCTGTAAAGCCTGGCTACCGCGGCGATCAACTCGTTTAGCTTTATGTATGACTGGCACTCCGTGAGCATGGCAAAAATTCAAAGCATGCACGTAATGACAGCCAAGCTCACCAGCAGCCGAGCGAATGCTACGCCCACTGCCAACCATGGACACCAAGCCACGACGATCCGGCTCAGACAACGAATGAAACGGGCCAACAACTCCAGGCACAACAACACCCTCCTAAGGGAAAGTGTTGCAACGACCCTCTGAACTCAAGACGCGTCTAGGGATTAAAAAAAGTCCGCCGCACCGGCATGCGGTGCAGCGGACTTTAGAAGCTCTACTGAGCGGTTACGGGGTCTCGATTAGTCGAGAACCTTGGTAACGCGGCCAGCGCCGACGGTGCGGGATCCTTCTCGGATAGCGAAGCGCAGGCCCTCGTCCATAGCAACAGGCTGGATGAGCTCAACGGACATCTCAACGTTGTCGCCAGGCATAACCATCTCGGTGCCCTCAGGCAGGTTCACAACACCGGTAACGTCGGTGGTGCGGAAGTAGAACTGAGGACGGTAGTTGTTCATGAACGGGGTGTGGCGGCCGCCCTCGTCCTTCTTCAGGACGTAGACGGAACCCTCGAACTTGGTGTGAGGAGTGTAAGCGCCCGGCTTGATAACAACCTGGCCACGCTCAACGTCCTCGCGCTTGGTACCACGCAGAAGCAGACCACAGTTGTCGCCAGCCTCGGTGTAGTCCATCATCTTGCGGAACATCTCGATACCGGTAACGGTGGTGTTCTGGGACTTCTCCTGGATACCGATGATCTCAACGTCCTCGTTGACGTTCAGACGACCGCGCTCAACACGGCCGGTAACAACGGTACCGCGGCCGGTAATGGTGAAGATGTCCTCGATAGGCATCAGGAACGGCTGGTCGGTAGCGCGCTCCGGGTCAGGGATGGAGTTGTCGCAGGCCTCCATCAGGTCAACGATGGACTGTACCCACTTCTCGTCACCCTCGAGTGCCTTCAGAGCGGAGATGTGAACGATAGGAGCTTCCTCATCGTAGTCCTGCTCTGCGAGCAGCTCGGAGATTTCCATCTCCACGAGCTCGATGATTTCCTCATCGTCAACCATGTCGCACTTGTTCAGTGCAACGAGGATGTAAGGAACGCCAACCTGGCGAGCAAGCAGAACGTGCTCGCGGGTCTGCGGCATCGGGCCATCGGTTGCAGCAACAACCAAGATAGCGCCGTCCATCTGAGCTGCGCCGGTAATCATGTTCTTGATGTAGTCGGCGTGGCCCGGGGCGTCAACGTGTGCGTAGTGACGCTTCGGGGTGGAGTACTCCACGTGGGAGATGTTAATGGTAATACCGCGCTCCTTCTCCTCAGGAGCCTTGTCGATCATGTCGAACGCGAATGCCTGGTTCTCCTCAGGGTACTGGTCAGCCAGAACCTTGGTGATCGCTGCGGTGGTGGTGGTCTTGCCGTGGTCGACGTGTCCGATGGTGCCGATGTTCACATGCGGCTTCGTACGCTCGAACTTCTCCTTTGCCACTGTATGTCCTCCTGGACTATATGGTGGCTACGACCTTCGCAGCCACGTGGTTGACAGTTGTCATTGGCACCTGACCCATTGTCTGGGGCAAAGCGCTAATGACGCTTTCTTTACGTGCCAGTTACACGATCCTAGATTTATCCCGCGGTTTTTTCAAACCGCCATTATAGGAGGTAACCCCGCGTATTTTCGCGGCCATTTCCCTCAACAAGAGTCTCAAATAAAGGATCCTGGGAGGGTAACGGCCGGCTCAATTCACAACCAATGGTTTTAGCTGCAAACTCAGCCCGCCGCTACCCGGCCCAGTTGCCGCATTTAGCGGTGAGGCTGGCATCTACTGGCAGAGACTACCAGCCCTTAGCCTCCGCTTAATGGGCGGGGCGTCGTTATTAGTTAGCGCCGCCGGTGCGCTCTTCGATGATCTCCTGTGCCACGGAGGAAGGAACCTCAGCGTAGGAGTCGAAGACCATGGTGAAGTTAGCGCGGCCTGCGGTGGAAGAACGCAGGTCACCGATGTAGCCGAACATTTCAGACAGCGGCACCTTAGCCTTGACAACCTTGGCGCCGGAACGGTCTTCCATGGCGAAGACCTGGCCACGACGGGAGGAGATATCACCGTTAACGGTGCCCATGTACTCCTCAGGGGTAACAACCTCAACGGCCATCATTGGCTCCAGCAGAACCGGCTTTGCCTTGGCCATAGCTTCCTTGAATACCTGGGAGCCGGCCAGCTTGAAAGCCATCTCGGAGGAGTCAACGTCGTGGTAAGCGCCGTCTTCCAGCGTTGCCTTGATGTTGACCATCGGGAAGCCAGCCAGGTAGCCGTACTGCATTGCATCCTGGATACCAGCATCGACGGAAGGGATGTATTCCTTCGGCACGCGGCCACCGGTCACGGCGTTCTCGAAGGCGTAGGTTGCAGACTCGCCCTCTTCCAAGGTCTCTGGGTCCGGGTTGTACGGCTCGATGGTGCAGATAACCTTTGCGAACTGGCCGGAACCACCGGTCTGCTTCTTGTGGGTGTAGTCGATGGACTCCACCTTGCGGCGAATGGTCTCGCGGTAAGCAACCTGTGGGTTACCGATGTTCGCCTCGACCTTGAACTCGCGCTTCATGCGGTCAACAAGAACGTCGAGGTGGAGCTCGCCCATACCGCCGATAACGGTTTGGCCGGTCTCATCGTCCAACTCAACGGTGAAGGTTGGGTCCTCGGCAGCGAGCTTCTGGATGGCGTTACCCAGCTTCTCCTGGTCGGCCTTGGTCTTCGGCTCGATGGAGACCTTGATAACCGGGTCCGGGAAGTCCATGGACTCAAGAATGATCTGGTCATTCTTGTCACACAGGGTGTCACCGGTGGTGGTTTCCTTCAGACCAACAACGGCGTAGATGTTGCCGGCGTCAGCCTGCTCCACCGGATTCTCCTTGTTGGCGTGCATCTGGAAGAGCTTACCGATGCGCTCCTTCTTGCCCTTGGTGGAGTTCATGACCTCGGTACCAGGGGTGACCTGGCCGGAGTAAACGCGCACGAAGTTGAGCTGACCGAAGAATGGGTGAGCTGCAATCTTGAAGGACAGTGCGGAGAAGGAAGACTCAACGGAAGGCTTACGGGTAAGCTGCTGGTCCTCATCGCCCACAGCGTGGCCGATAACCTCGCCCACGTCCAGCGGGTTAGGCAGGAAGTCCACAACAGCATCCAGCAGCGGCTGGACACCCTTGTTGCGGTAAGCGGTACCACAGTAGACCGGGTAAATCTCAGAGTTGATGGTCAGCTTGCGGATACCGGCCTTCAGCTCGTCGATGGAAAGCTCTTCGCCGCCGAAGTACTTCTCCATGAGTTCTTCGTCAGACTCTGCAACGGCCTCAACCAGCTGCTCGCGGTACTGCTCAGCCTTTTCCTTGAGGTCCTCAGGGATCTCCTCGTAGGTTGGTTCAGCACCGGTCTCGACCTTGCCGCGCCAAGTGATGGCCTGCATGTTCAGCAGGTCAACAACGCCGTCGAAGTCATCTTCAGCGCCGATAGGCAGCTGCATGACGAGCGGCTTAGCGCCCAAGCGCTCAACGATGGTGTCAACGGTGAAGTAGAAGTCCGCACCCAGTTTGTCCATCTTGTTGACGAAGCAGATACGCGGAACGTCATACTTGGCAGCCTGGCGCCACACCTGCTCGGACTGCGGCTCCACACCTTCCTTACCGTCGAAGACGGCGACGGCGCCATCGAGGACACGCAGGGAGCGCTCAACCTCAACGGTGAAGTCAACGTGACCCGGGGTGTCAATGATGTTGATCTGGTTGTTGTTCCAGAAACAGGTCACGGCAGCCGAGGTAATGGTGATGCCGCGTTCCTTTTCCTGTGCCATCCAGTCAGTGGTGGATGCACCGTCGTGCGTCTCGCCCACCTTACGGTTGATACCGGTGTAGAAGAGAATACGCTCGGTGGTGGTCGTCTTACCAGCATCGATGTGGGCCATGATGCCAATGTTGCGGACCTTGTTCAGATCCTTGAGCACTTCTTGTGCCACGTTTATACCCCAACTTAATAGTCGTCGACGCCGTGACCAGAAACCTGGCTAAGACGCCTGCATGGATAAGTTCTTGAAAAGTTTGCCATTGTGTGGCCGTGCTAGGTGCCCAGCGGCTCCTAGACTTCCATCGCTTCAGTGTACTGGACACAAAGCGAATGCGCTGGACTGGGCCAGCTGTGCTGGACTAAATCACACCACGCGCCACCAAAATGGCCTAAGCAAGAGATATGAAGTTTTAATTCGCCGCCGGGAAACCCGGAAATCAGCGCGAAACTCGTTTCTCGTTGCTTAGGCCATTGATGAAGGTGCTTAAAAATTACCAGCGGTAGTGAGCGAAGGCGCGGTTAGCCTCAGCCATCTTGTGGGTATCCTCACGGCGCTTCACGGAAGCACCGAGGCCGTTGGAGGCATCCAGGATCTCGTTGGAGAGACGCTCGATCATGGAGTTCTCGCGACGCTGGCGGGTGAAGGTCACCATCCAGCGCAGTGCCAGGGTGTTGGCACGGTCTGGGCGGACCTCAACAGGAACCTGGTAGGTAGCGCCACCCACACGGCGGGAGCGAACCTCGAGGTCCGGGCGGATGTTGCCCAGGGCCTTTTCCAGGGTGCCAACCGGGTCGGTGCCGGTCTTCTCACGGCAAGCCTCAAGCGCGCCGTAGACGATGCGCTCTGCGGTGGACTTCTTGCCATCCTGGAGGATCTTGTTGACGAGCATGGTTACCTGCTCGGAGTTGTATACCGGGTCCTTTACTACAGGACGCTTCGGAGCAGCATTCTTACGCATTGTTTATTACTGTCCCTTCTTTGCGCCGTAACGGGAACGAGCCTGCTTACGGTCCTTGACGCCCTGGGCATCCAGGGAGCCGCGGATGATCTTGTAACGAACACCTGGAAGGTCCTTCACACGGCCGCCGCGAACGAGGACCATGGAGTGCTCCTGCAGGTTGTGGCCCTCACCTGGGATGTAGGCCGAAACCTCGATACCGCTGGTAAGGCGCACACGGGCAACCTTACGAAGAGCGGAGTTCGGCTTCTTCGGGGTGGTGGTGTACACGCGGGTGCACACGCCACGACGCTGCGGGGAACCCTTCAGCGCAGCGGTAGAGACCTCTTTGCGCTTGGTCTGGCGGCCCTTGCGGACCAGCTGTTGAATAGTTGGCATTAAACAGTCTTTCTGTCGAATTGCACCACTTCTTAAGAAGGGAACCAAACATGCAAAAATAGGCGCTCTTTCCCGGGGCGCTGCCGCATGTCCAGAACTCTTCCCAAGGCGGGTGCCTTGTTAAGGATCAGACTTTTCACCATGTTCTTTGCGCGCCATATTCACACAGGGTGCGCGGTACATAGTGAACTAGAGATAAGACTAGCAAAGCCAGCGCTACGAACACAAAACAGCTAGGCCATCCTGCCGGCTGCGCGGAAGGGTTACTCCCACTCCCACGTCAGGTCTGGCTCTGCAGCCTTGTCGGAAAAGTAGGATTTCTCCTGCTCTTCCCAGGTGGTAAACCACTTCTCATAGGCCGGCTCGCGCGCAATCGCGCGCTCATAGCGCTGCTCGCGGGGGCCATCGATGCGCACGGTCACCACCGCGCCGCGCTTTTTCGCGGCCGCAATGTTGTCAGCGGTGACGGAGCCAACGCCCTCGACGATGAGATCATCGCGCACATCGAGGCTGGCCCAGTCACCGGGGCAGTTGGCTTCCCAATCCCAGCGCCAATAGCCGGGATTCATGGTGCGCAAGACCTGCTCGCCCACCATCTCAGAGCCCTTTTCCAGGCCATGCCAGCCGGGATAGAATTCATCAAGGTGAACCACCCGCCAATTGGTGCGATCTGCCAAGGCGGCGGAGGTCCAGGTTTTGCCGGAGCCCGAGGGACCATCGATAAGCACCGTGACGGGTTTAAACGCACGCTTTCGCGAGGCTGCTAGCTTAACGATGTCCTCCAAGAGGCGCTCTTGTTCGGCATCAATGTCCATAGTGCTTGAATCACTGCTTTCGCGGATTAAAGGCCAAAGAATCTCCAGGCCCCAGTAAGTACCGAAGTTACCACCGGTACACAAGCAAGGGCGAGGCCGCAGGCCATCACCCACCCATCGTGGGCGTGCAGCCTGGATTCTCGGGCCCAGGTCCGCTCCCCTCCTCCGGGTGGGGTGCGCCCGAAACCGCGTGCTTCCATCGCGGTCGCAAGCTTGCCGCCGCGGCGCAGGGCAATGACCAACAGACCAAAGGACATCGTAAGCAAGTGCTTGAAGCGCCCTTCATCCGTGAGCCCGCGGGCCCTGCGCGCCATGCCGAGCGATTGCCAATCGGATTTCAGGAGCGTCATCATCCGCACGCCGGCCACGGCGCCGATAACGAAGCGGGAGGGAAGGCGGAGGATCTGCGAGAGGGCATCGCCAAGCTCGGTGGGATCGATATCGCGTGCGAGCACCACCGTTGGTAGTGCGACCGCAAGCACACGCAGCGTGATCGCAATGGCCAAGGTGAGCGAATTTTCCGTCACCGTAATCAGCCACCAGCTGAAGTACTCCTCTCCCCCGGGCGCGCCATAGAGCAGCATGGAAATCCCCGATAGCGGGGCGATAAGGAATAAGAACCAACCGGCCTTCCACAAGCGCACCCAGGAGACGCCACATAACGGCGCCAAGATGAGTGTCAGGCTTAGCGATATCGCCGCCGAAACCCAGTCGATGGAGGCAAGCAGCGGCGTAACCCAGACGAACATCAAGAAGATACGGGTTAGCGGGTTGACGTTGCGCAAGAGATTAGGCACCGCGCACCTCCACCTGGTAATCGCCCAAGGACGCCATGAACAGCGGGTCATGGGTAATGGACGCAATCGTCGTGCCTTCATCGGCCAATTGGCGCAACAAGCCCACCAATTCCACGAAGGTGCCGGGATCCTGGCCAAAGGTCGGCTCGTCCAATAGCAGCACCTCCGGCGCGGTCACCAGAGCCGTTGCTACCGAAAGCCGGCGCTTTTCGCCGCCGGATAGCGTAAACGGATTGGCCTTGAGCAGGTGCCCCAGGCGAAGCGATTCCACCAGTTGTGCGATGCGCTTTTCTGGGGGATCGACGCGCATGACCTTGGGCGCGACCCGCAATTCCTCTTCCACGCTGCGGGCGACAAATTGGTGTTCCGGATTTTGGAAGACGAAACCAATCCGGTCAGCCAATTCGCGAGATTTCCACCGGGAAGGCGGGCCCTTGACGCCGCGGCGGATGAAGTCAGCGACCCCGATTTCCCCGGATTCGGCCGTCAGTAGCCCCGCCATAGTCATCAGCCACGTCGATTTTCCCACGCCATTGCGCCCGGTAATGACGGTCGAAGCCCCCGCCGGCAGGGAGATGGATCGCGGCGGACCATAGCGGGTTACCAAATCCTTGCTCCACAGCGCCGCAGTGGATCCTGCGAGCGCATCGCTTTCTAGCGACCTTGCCTGCGGAAGACCGGTGACTTGGCGCTTGCGGGCAGCGTCAGCAAAGGGACCATCGGAAATAATGCGCCCATCCTGCAGCTCTACCGCGCGATCCAGCACGCTTTCCCACGCCGCATACTGATGCTCGACCACCACCAAGGTGGCACCGGTGTGCTCTACCAGCTTGCCGACGGCCCGCACCACGTCCTGCGCCCCTTCCGGATCCAGGTTGGCGGTGGGCTCGTCCAATAGGACCACGCCCGCGCCCATGGCGATGACCCCGGCAAGCGCCAGGCGTTGCTTCTGCCCGCCGGAGAGGTGCTCGGTAGGAAAATCCAGGTCCACGTAGGGGCCAACCAGCTCCTGAGCCTGTTGCACCCTACGCCAGATCTCCTCGCGCGGATATGCCAGGTTCTCGCAGCCAAAGGCGATATCGTCGCCCACGCGCGCGGAGATGACCTGCGAATCCGGATCCTGCAGAACCAACCCCACCGGAATGGTCCGACCCGGCTCTTCGACCGTGCCCGCAGAATCCTCCAAGGTAATCTCGCCGGTGCGCGTGCCTTCCTCATCGGAACCCAAGACACCTGCCATCGCCGCCAATAGCGTCGACTTTCCGGAACCGGAATCCCCGCACAGCAAGACTTTCTCACCGGGTTCGATGACGAGGTCTATGTCCTGCAGCGCCGGTTGGGAGCGCCCAGCGTGGGTCCAGCCGTAGCCGCGGGCCGCAATTTTTGTGGCGTTTCCTGCTAAGCGTGAAAAATCAGTCACAGCGGTCTAAGCCCTAAGCGCGCTGTTCGCGGCCTACTGCAAAGCGGTCAAGGGCACCGGTCTTTGCCAATGCCTTCACCACATAAAAGCCCAGGGCTCCGGCCAAGATAGCACCGGAAATGGTCAACGTGACCAAGTAGATCATATTGAACTCGAAGGACTTCGCGAGGTTACCGGAGGTAAACAGCTCTAGGACAAAGGCGCCCCAGCCTGCTGCCATACCGGCCAGGATGGTCACCCCAAGGTTGAACTGGCGGTACATGAAGATGGCGAGAATGATCTCCACACCAATCCCCTGCGCCAGGCCCGAGTACAGGGTGCTAATGCCCCACTGTGAACCCAAGACGGCCGATACCGTCGCGGCAAGGACCTCCACGTACACCGCCGCACCCGGCTTACGGATAACCAAGCCACCCAGGATGCCGCCCAGCAGCCAGATGCCGGTGGCCAAGCCACCAAGACCCGGCGTAAGAGCATCCATGGCCTCGTACCAGGCATAGCCCACGGCATTCCAGCCCAAGAACACGAAACCACAGGCAACACCCAAGACTGATGCCACCACGATGTCCACCACGCGCCAGTCCAAGCTGCGCTTTGGTGCTGCGGCCCCAGTAGTATTAGCAGTCATTATTTTCTCCCTCTCGCCGGAATTACCCGGATCAGGTTCAACGGTTCACCGCGTCATATCGCAGTATCTCAGCCTTCATTTCTGTGCCGGTGCGGCCTGTGCGCCCCACGGGCCCACAGATTCTGAAAGCTCCCGTGTAATGGTTTAAATCAAATAGCCCAAGGCCCACATTTTACTTATCTGGGCACAGGCTTTACTCATACTAGCAGGCACGCATACGGGTCCCCACAACCAATTCGGCGGCCGAATTGGCGTGCTCAACCGCGCCAACAGACTCCAACGGCAAGAGCCCCCGTTACCGTTTAACACGGAAGCGGGGGCTCTGACTGGACGCGGTGCCGAGGGGCACGAGCGCCTAGGACTTAGAAGGTGAAGTCCTCATCCAGCGGGACGGAGGCGCCGGTGAATTCACCGAAGCCATCGTCACCGTAGATGGAATCGCCGTAAGTCGGAATCGAGTATGCGGCGTTGCGCGCAGCCTCGGTCGGCTTGACGGAGATATTGCGGTAACGGGAGATACCGGTACCGGCCGGGATCAGCTTACCGATGATGACGTTCTCCTTGAGGCCGATGAGCTTATCGGAGCGCTTGTTAATAGCGGCATCGGTAAGCACACGCGTGGTCTCCTGGAACGAAGCGGCGGATAGCCAGGACTCGGTAGCCAAGGACGCCTTGGTAATACCCATGATCTCCGAGCGCAGCTGAGCCGGCTCGCCGCCTTCTGCGACCTGAGCAGCGTTCATCTGCTTGGCCTCAGAAAGGTCGATCAGGTTACCCGGCAGCAGCTCCGTGGTACCGGCGTCGATGACGGTACCGCGGCGCAGCATCTGGCGGATGATGATCTCGATGTGCTTGTCGTGGATGGCCACACCCTGGGTGCGGTACACGGCCTGCACCTCGTTGATGAGGTGCTGCTCCACGCCGCGACGGCCCAGAACCTCGAGCACGTCGTGCGGGTCAGCCGCACCACGCATCAAGCGGTCACCGGTCTCAACGTGGTCGCCGTCCTTCAAGGAACGCTCGATCATCGCATCCGGGTTGGACTCCATCGGGCGACGCACCTGGGCCAGACCCTGGCGCTTGGACAGCTTCTCGTAGACCACGTCATCGGAACCGTCATCCGGGGTGATGGTCATGGTCCAGAAGTTGCCTTCATCGGACAGGGACACGGTGCCGTCCACGGAGGCAATCGGTGCGCGGTTCTTCGGGTTACGGGCCTCGAAGAGCTCCTGAACACGCGGCAGACCACCGGTAATGTCGCCACCGACACCACCCTGGTGGAAGGTACGCATGGTCAGCTGGGTACCAGGCTCACCAATGGACTGTGCAGCCACGATGCCGACGGCCTCGCCGATGTCGACCAACTGGCCGGAAGCCATGGACTTGCCGTAGCACTTAGCACAGACACCAGCCGGGGTCTGGCAGGTCAGCACGGAGCGGACCTTGACGTCGGTGACCTCGGCATCGAGAAGCTTCTGCGTGAGCTCCTCGGTCAAGTCAGCACCAGCCTCTGCGACGACCTCGCCGTTCTCGTCCTTGACGTCGGTGGCAAGTACGCGACCGGAAGCGGAGGTCTCCCACAGCTCGGAGAGGACGACCTTATCGCCGGATACCTCGCCGATAGGAACACGCACGCCCTGGCGGGTACCACAATCCTCTTCGCGGACGATGACGTCCTGAGCGACGTCCACCAGACGACGGGTGAGGTAACCAGAGTCAGCGGTACGCAGCGCGGTATCGGCCAGACCCTTACGGGAACCGTGGGAGTTGTTGAAGTACTCCAGCACGGACAGGCCTTCGCGGAAGGAGGTCTTAATCGGGCGGGTGATGTAATCACCGTGCGAGTTCACAACCATGCCCTTCATACCGGCCAGCGTCCAGATCTGACGCATGTTACCGGCAGCACCCGACTTCACAATCATTGGAATCGGGTTGTAATCCGGGTAGATGTTCTCGACGGCCTCACCAACGGTGTCGGTAGCATCCTTCCACAGTTCAACCAGGCGGTCATAACGCTCGCGCTCCGTCAGAGCACCTTGCTCCCAGTACTTACGCTCGATGCGCTCTGCTTCCTTCTCATAAGACTCGAGGATCTCGGTCTTATTCGGCAGCACCAGTACGTCAGACATCGTAATGGTCACACCGGAACGGGTTGCCCAGTAGAAGCCAGCGTCCTTCATGTTGTCCAGTACCTGGGCCACGGTGATCATTGGGTACTTGGTGGCCAAGTCATTGACCACGTCACCAATGAGCACCTTGCCATCGGTGCCGCCGCCCTTGCGGACCATGATGCCCTCAAGGTACGGGTAGTTCCACGGCAGCAGCTCGTTGAACATGATGCGGCCGATGGTGGTGTAGCCCAACCATGCCTGGCCCTTGGACCAGCCATCAGGGAAGAGCTCTGCCTCGATGTCCTCTGGCGGGCGCAGGTGATCGATGCGAACCTTGATCGGTGCCTGCAGACCAACGGTGCCACGGTCATAAGCCATCAGGGCCTCAGCGTAAGAGGAGTACACACCGGTTGCCGGGTAGTCCTCGCCAGCCTCGCGGTAGCGACCATTGCCGCCGATCTCGTCCTCTGCCTTGTCCATGGTGAGGTAGTACAAGCCGGTCACCATATCCAGACGCGGCATAGCCAGTGGCTTACCGGATGCCGGAGACAGAATGTTGTTGGAAGCCAGCATCAGCACGCGAGCTTCCGCCTGTGCTTCTGCAGACAGCGGCAGGTGAACTGCCATCTGGTCACCGTCGAAGTCGGCGTTGAAGGCCTCACAGGCCAGCGGGTGCAGCTGAATAGCCTTACCCTCAACCAGCTTCGGCTCGAAGGCCTGAATGCCCAGGCGGTGCAGCGTAGGCGCACGGTTGAGCATCACAGGGTGCTCAGAAATGGCCTGCTCCAGCACGTCCCACACCTCTGGGCGCTGGCGCTCCACCATGCGCTTTGCAGACTTGATGTTCTGGGCGTAGTCGTTTTCGACCAAGCGCTTCATAACGAAGGGCTTGAACAGCTCGAGTGCCATCAGCTTCGGCAGACCACACTCGTGCAGCTTGAGCTGCGGACCGACGATAATAACGGAACGACCGGAGTAGTCCACGCGCTTACCCAGCAGGTTCTGGCGGAAACGACCCTGCTTACCCTTCAGCAAGTCAGACAAGGACTTCAACGGGCGGTTACCCGGGCCGGTAACCGGACGGCCACGGCGGCCGTTATCGAAGAGCGCGTCCACAGACTCCTGCAGCATGCGCTTCTCGTTATTCACGATGATCTCTGGTGCACCCAGGTCGATCATGCGCTTTAGGCGGTTATTGCGGTTGATAACGCGGCGGTACAGGTCATTCAGGTCCGAGGTGGCGAAGCGGCCACCGTCCAGCTGCACCATCGGGCGCAGCTCAGGCGGGATAACCGGAATAGCGTCCAGCACCATGCCTGCCGGGTCATTGCCAGAGTTCAGGAATGCGGCAACAACCTTGAGGCGCTTAAGCGCGCGCATCTTCTTCTGGCCCTTGCCGTTGTTGATGATCTCACGCAGCTCCTCGGCCTCTGCCTCGAGGTCGAAGTTACGGACCAAGGTCTGGATGGCTTCTGCACCCATGCCGCCAGTGAAGTAATCCTCGTAGCGGTCAACCAGCTCTTCGTAGATGGTCTCATCGATGACCATCTGCTTCGGAGCAAGCTTCAGGAAGGTGTTCCAGATTTCATCCAGGCGTGCGACCTCGCGCTCGCCGCGCTCACGGATGTGCTGCATTTCCTTATCGGCAGCGTTCTGTACCTTCTTGCGGGCATCGGCACGCGCACCGGCTGCCTCCAGCTCTGCCAAGTCGGACTCGAGCTTGGAAGCGCGCTCTGCGATCTCGGACTCGGTATCGTCCTCAACGTCCTTCTTTTCCAGCAGCATTTCTGCTTCCAGAGTGGACTGATCGTTGTGGCGAGCCTCTTCATCAACGGAGGTGATGATGTTGGCGGCGAAGTAGATGATGCGCTCAAGGTCCTTCGGAGCCAGGTCCAGCAGGTAGCCCAGACGGGAAGGAACGCCCTTGAAGTACCAGATGTGGGTTACCGGAGCGGCCAGCTCAATGTGGCCCATGCGCTCACGGCGCACCTTGGACTTGGTGACCTCTACGCCGCAACGCTCACAGATGATGCCCTTGTAACGGACGCGCTTGTACTTACCACAAGCACACTCCCAGTCACGGGTAGGTCCGAAAATGCGCTCGCAGAACAAGCCGTCCTTTTCCGGCTTCAGCGTGCGGTAGTTAATGGTCTCGGGCTTTTTAACCTCGCCCTTAGACCAGCGACGGATATCGTCAGCAGTGGCCAGACCGATGCGGAGCTCGTCGAAGAGATTTACGTCAAACACGTAATGTCTCCCTTTCATCCTCGTCATGTGAGGAATTGATGGCTTTTAATGAATTAATCTTTATTGCCCGCCCGCGGCGGTTCCGGTGGTAAACACCGGAACCGTGCATTCCGCAGTGGACCGAGAATCTATTTAGGCGATGTCAGCGGAGGAGCCCTCATCGCGGGACAAGTTAATGCCAAGCGATGGGCTATCCATGTCATCGTCATCAGAGCCAGACAGCTCCATCGGGGTGCCGTCGGTGGAAAGAACTTCCACGTTCAGGCACAGGGACTGCAGCTCCTTGAGCAACACCTTGAAGGACTCAGGGATGCCCGGATCTGGAATGTTGTCGCCCTTCACGATGGCCTCGTAGACCTTCACGCGGCCTACCACGTCATCGGACTTTATGGTCAGCAGCTCCTGCAGGGTGTAGGCAGCGCCATAAGCCTGCATTGCCCACACCTCCATCTCGCCGAAGCGCTGGCCACCGAACTGAGCCTTACCACCCAGTGGCTGCTGGGTAATCATGGAGTAAGGACCAGTGGAACGAGCGTGAATCTTCTCATCGACCAAGTGGTGCAGCTTGAGCATGTACATGTAGCCCACGGAGATGGGGTACTTGTACGGCTCGCCGGAGCGGCCATCGAAAAGCGTGGCCTTACCGTGCTCGTTGACCAGTACGTCGCCGTCGCGGTTCGGGCGGGACGATGCCAACAGGCGCTCGATCTCGTGGTTGGTAGCACCATCGAAGACCGGGGTGGCGGTCAGGGAGTCCGCAGGGACATCGTAAAGCTCTTCTGGCAAGGTCTTGAGGAGCTCGGCGTTAGCCGGATCCTCGGTGTCGACCTTCCAACCAGCGTGAGCCAACCAGCCCAAGTGCAGCTCAAGAACCTGGCCGATGTTCATACGACGCGGCACACCGTGGGTGTTCAGCAGGATGTCCACCGGGGTGCCGTCCTCCATGAACGGCATATCCTCTGGCGGCAGGATCTTGCCCACAACACCCTTGTTGCCGTGGCGGCCGGCCATCTTATCGCCGTCCTGGATCTTGCGCTTTTGTGCCACGTAGACGCGGATCATCTCGTTGACGCCAGGTGCCAGGTCGTCGTCATCATCGCGGGAGAAGCGGGCAACGCCGATGACCTTGCCCACCTCACCGTGCGGAACCTTCATGGAGGTATCGCGCACCTCGCGGGCCTTCTCACCGAAAATGGCGCGCAGCAGGCGCTCTTCCGGAGTCAGCTCGGTCTCACCCTTCGGGGTGACCTTACCCACCAGGATATCGCCGGCACGAACGTCAGCACCGATGCGGATGATGCCGCGCTCATCGAGGTCGCTCAAGACGTCCTCCGAGACGTTTGGAATCTCGCGGGTGATTTCCTCGGCACCCAGCTTGGTGTCACGAGCATCGATCTCGTGCTCCTCGATGTGGACGGAGGTCAGGATGTCCTCTTCCACGATGCGCTGGTTGAGGATGATGGCGTCCTCGTAGTTGTGGCCTTCCCATGGCATGAACGCAACCAGCAGGTTACGGCCGAGCGACATCTCACCGTTGTGGGTACCTGGGCCATCGGCCAAAACCTGGCCGGCCTCTACGCGCTGACCCATGGAAACCAGCGGGGTCTGGTTGTAGTTGGTGCCCTGGTTGGTGCGCTCGAACTTGCGCAAGATGTAGGTATCGCGCTGGCCCTCATCGTCCATGATGGTGATGACGTCGGCGGTGACGTTTTCTACCACACCGGCCTTTGGCGTGATGACGACGTCGCCGGCGTCATAGGCAGCGCGCTGCTCCATACCGGTACCCACCAGTGGGGCCTCGGAACGAACCAGCGGAACCGCCTGCTTCTGCATGTTCGCACCCATCAAGGCACGGTTAGCATCGTCGTGCTCCAAGAACGGAATCATGGCGGTACCAACGGAGACCATCTGACGCGGGGAAACGTCAACGTAGTCCACACCGGAGGCATCGGTCACTCCGATGTCACCCTCCTTCAGGCGGACCTCGATGCGCTCACCAATCAAACGGCCTTCCTCGTCCTGCTCGACCTCGGCCTGAGCAATGGCGAAGCGGTCCTCCTCATCAGCGGTGAGGTACTCCACCTGGTCCGTAATCTTGCCGTCAACGACCTTGCGGTACGGGGTCTCGATGAAGCCGAAGGGGTTCACGCGGGCGTAGGACGCCAGCGCACCAATCAGACCAATGTTTGGACCCTCAGGGGTCTCAATCGGGCACATGCGGCCGTAGTGCGAAGCGTGCACGTCTCGCACCTCGATGCCGGCGCGCTCACGGGACAGACCACCCGGGCCCAGCGCGGATAGGCGGCGCTTGTGGGTCAGGCCAGACAGGGAGTTGTTGTGGTCCATGAACTGCGAGAGCTGCGAGGTACCAAAGAACTCGCGGATAGCAGCGGAGACCGGGCGCACGTTAATCAGAGACGTCGGCGTGATGGACTCGGCATCCTGAGTGGTCATGCGCTCACGCACGACGCGCTCCATGCGGGACAGGCCCACGCGAACCTGGTTCTGGATGAGTTCACCTACGGTACGCAGACGACGGTTACCAAAGTGGTCGATGTCGTCGGTGTTCAGCGAAATCATCTCGCCGTTTGGCGCCTTCATCTCGCGCTCGCCAACGTGCAGGCGTACCAAGTACTCCAGGGTGACGGCGATGTCTTCTTCCGTCAGGGTCATTAGACCGTCGTGGTCGCCGCCAAGTCCCAGCTTGCGGTTGGCCTTGTAACGGCCAACCTTCGCAAGGTCATAGCGCTTAGCGCGGAAGAAGGAGTTATCCAACAAGGACTGCGCCAACTCGCGGGTAGGCTGCTCGCCTGGGCGCTGCTTGCGGTAGATCTCCAGCAGCGCTTCATCGGTATTGGATACACCGTCAGATTCCAAGGTGGACATCATGAGCTCAGAGAAGCTAAATCGCTCCTTGATCTGCTCCTCGGTCCAACCCAGAGCCTTCAACAGGACGGTTACCGGCTGACGGCGCTTGCGGTCAATGCGCACGCCGACGGTATCGCGCTTGTCCACGTCGAACTCCAGCCAAGCACCGCGGGAAGGAATAATCTTCACGGAGTGCAGCGGGCGTTCGGTGGACTTATCGATGGAACGATCGAAGTACACGCCCGGGGAACGCACCAGCTGGGAGACGATGACGCGCTCGGTACCGTTCACGATGAAGGTACCCATATCCGTCATGATCGGGAAGTCACCGATGAAGACGGTCTGCGACTTAATCTCTTGGGTGTCGTTATTAATGAACTCTGCGGTCACGTACAGCGGCGCGGAGTAGTTGATGTCCTTTTCTTTACACTCGTCGACGGTGTTTTTCACCGGCTCGAAGCGAGGCTCCGACAGGGACAGGGACATATTGCCCGAGTAGTCCTGAATCGGCGAGAGCTCTTCGAGGATATCCTCAAGGCCACTCGTCACGCGTGCGTCATCGCCGCGCTCAGCCTGCTCACGCTCGCGCCATTCCGGCGAGCCGACGAGCCAAGCAAAGGAATCGAGTTGTACGTCAAGGAGGCCCGGCAGGGCGATAGGCTCGCTAATTTTCGCAAACGAGTATCGCTTCGGGGCTCCGGGGATATTGGCCACTGACTTGGTCTGGCGGGAGACTGCCAAGATGGGTCCTTCCAGCACCTCACGCGGATTGCTACTCGCCCTGGCCGACGAGCAGCAAAACCGCTGGTAATTTTAGCATTCGGTCTGCTGTGGAGTGTCTGGGTTCAGAATGCACAAAATCACCTTGTCAAGTCGGTTTTGCCATCACCAACCCGAAAGGCTAAATGTGCACCGAAGATCCAGATTCCAGCGCAACGAATTAGTGTATAGGAAAAACTCAGGTATGTAAAGACACACCACTCTTAAGGCTTTTTCATTCCGCGTTCGGGGGCAAGCTCTCGCTCGCCGCTGCGCCAACGCGGCAGTAATGCTGCACCGCGTCTATCGCGGCAACCACAAGCACCGTACCACTAAAAACTCATGCAACCGCAACCCGAACCACACTTAAGGCTCTTAGCTGGAACTTTGCCTAGCTATTTGGGTGACGTTTTTCTTTCCGTGACGGCGTACATGCTTGTTTTTACGGTCATATATTCCAAGTGCCCCAATGACCCCAATAAAGGTAAGCAAGATACCGATTCCTAGGGCTACCCAGCGCGCGATCTCCGCCATGTGGTTGCGTGGGAATGATTCTGCTTCCGCGATGAGCGCCGCACGGCTTTCCTGTGAAGTGGAACCATTAAAGACAAAGGCTCGCTCGCGCCCTACCCCCTCGCGATCCGCGTAGTAGTCATCGATATCCATATCCATGCCCACCACCAAGCCGGTGGCTTGGTCGACGTAGAAGTCTCGGCTGCCCGAGTGCATCAAATAACCAGGTTCTTGACCCCCATCTTCCTTGGGGAAGGAGGTGGTATTGCCATCGGCGGCATACAGCTGCGCTACGTTCGTTGGTTCAATTTCCTGGTGATAGCGATACACCGTGCGGCCTTCTATGTCAGTTTCTTCTTCAAAGACCGCGTCCACCGCCTTGCGCAGGGTGGGGTCAAAAACCGGGTAGTTCGTTTTCTCCGCATCCGCTGGGAATTTCAGCCAGTACCCGTCGATGGCCACCTGATCTTCGGGGCTAGCCAAAGTGTGGCTCAGGCTGGCTTCTGCCTCTGCCTCACCGCTCAGACGGTCGATGGGATAGGTCCACACCTGCGCCTGGCTTAAATCGTCGATGCCCTGACCATCGCCGCGCAGGCGCGTCTCCCCTATGCGCAGCGTCGCGGTATCTTCATCTGAAGGCTCTTGGATGCCCGCATTAATCTGGTAGGTCATCGGCCCAGAATAAGGCGACGTGCCATCCTTATTGACCACTTGGGAATCCGCGGAGTCATCCTTAAGGGTCCACGTAGTGTTTTTGAGTTCCAACGGCAACCGCGGCGAGAAATCCAAAAACGCCGGCGCCGCTACTCCGGCGGCCACCAGCGCTACGCCGAGGCCAAGTAAAAGGACGGAAAAGATGCGGGACTTGGGCAGCATGGGGGCTAATTCTACAGCGCTAACCCCCGAATCCTAGTTTCTACAGGCGGGCCTGAGCGGACTAAACCTAAGATTCCTACGCCGTGTGCTTATCCCAGGCAATAATGCCGCTCGTGTCCGTCGTGCGCCGAGCGCACCAAAGGTCATATTCTTCTTGCAATCCCAACCAGAATTCGGCGGAATTGCCAAAATATGCTGAAAGACGCAAAGCCATATCCGCGCTCAATCCAATTCGCCCTCGGACAAGCTTCGAAATCTGGGATTTGCTGCTAAAAACGTCCTTCGCCAAGCGATATTGAGTAATACCTAAAGGCGTTAAAAACTCTTCGCTTAATACCTCACCTGGGTGCGGCACAGGGACTATGTCCAGTGCTCCTTCAGACCCATTAGTGGTAATCGATGAAGTCAACATCGATAGCTCCCTTCTCTGTCCACCGGAAAATTATCCTCCACTGTGCATTTACTCGAATCGAATAAAAGCCTTCGAACTGACCTCTAAGCTTTTCCAGGTGATTCGCTGGCGGAACTCTTAAATCAGAAACTGTCGCAGATCGATCAATCATGATCAACTTCCGGCGTAATACTTTCCGCAATTCAGGAGGTACGTACTTGGGCGATTTACCATTAATGTGAAACAGCTCTAAGCTATCTCTCCTAAATTCCACAATCCTATAGTGTCACACTTTGAAACTTGAGTCTACCGCTGAGACAATCATTATTAGAGTCGTCGCAACGACCCACTAAGCTCAAGGAACCCGCAAAACGGGAGAAACCCCCATCTCCCACCGCGTATAGCGCGGTAAGAGTGGGGGCTTCGAAAGCGTGAAGCTCAGTTAAATTACTTGAGCTCGACGGAAGCGCCAGCCTCTTCCAGCTTGGTCTTAGCAGCCTCAGCGTCGTCCTTGGAAGCGCCTTCGATGATGGCCTTAGGTGCGCCCTCAACCATTTCCTTAGCTTCCTTCAGGCCCAGGCCGGAGACGAGCTCGCGGACAGCCTTAATAACGCCGATCTTCTTAGCGCCAGCGTCGGTCAGAACGACGTCGAACTCGGTCTGCTCCTCAGCAGCGGAAGCGCCGCCCTCAGCCGGGGCGCCCGGTGCAGCAGCGGCAACCGGTGCAGCAGCCTCAACGTCGAAGACGTCCTCGAATTCCTTAACGAACTCAGACAGTTCGATGAGGGTCATTTCCTTGAAAGCTTCAATGAGCTCGTCCTTGGTGAGCTTAGCCATGATGGCAAGTCCTTTCTGTGTTGTGTGCTTGTTCCCCGGTGATGGGGTAACAGGCACGGTGTTTTATGTGTGCGTCTGTTGTGACGACTTAAGCTTCTGCTTCCTTCTTGTCCTGCAGAGCAACAACGGTGCGAACCGCCTTGGTTGCAGGAGCGTTGAAGACAGCGGCTGCCTTCGCCATAGAACCCTTCATAGCGCCAGCCAGCTTTGCGAGGGTGGTCTCGCGGTTGTCCAGCTTGGCGATGGCCTGAACCTGCTCCGCAGACAATGCGTCGCCGTCCATGTAGCCACCCTTGATGACGAGTGCCTTGTTGTCATCAGCAAACTTGGTGATGACCTTCGCAGCATCTACTGCCTCGCCCTTGATGAACGCAATTGCGGTCGGGCCAGTCAGCAAATCATCAAGACCTTCGATGCCAGCTTCGTTGGCAGCGATCTTGAAGAGGGTGTTCTTGGCGACGGAGTAGTCAACGTCAAAGCCCAGGTTGTTACGCAGCTCCTGCAGCTGGGATACGGTCAGGCCGCGGTACTCAGTCAAAACGACGGAGCCAGAATCGGCCAGCTTCTCCTTCAGCTCTGCCAAGTCTGCAGTGTTCTTTGGGTTTGCCATTGTCTCTCGCCTCCTTCCAAAACATCTCTTTTATTTTCCGCCGGGGCCTTCCAAAAAGAAAAGCCCCGTGCAAGAGCACAGGGCGTGCGACATGAGAAATGCCGCGGAATGCGCAAAGTGTCTCCTGCGTGGGCCGCCTCCATGGTGGAGAACTTTCAATCCTTAATGGATGACCAACGGTCTTCGGTGAACTTTGACTCGGCCACAAGGCCGTTCAAACTTCAGAAGCGATACTACCGTACTTTCCTCGTATTCCCAAATTGCCCACCCGCGTAGGCTATCTACTATGACTTCCCTCATGTGGTTTCGCGATGACCTGCGCTTATCCGATAACCAGGCTCTCACCCGCGCAGCGCAAGCCGCCACCGATGATAAAGACGGTTCAAAGCCAGAGTTAGTGGCCATAGTTCTCGATGAGCCCGCCTACCCCGGTACCCGACCACTCGGTGGTGCCAGCAATTGGTGGCGGGAGCGCTCGCTTTATGCCCTTGCGCAGGACCTCGCAACCTGCGGGGTGAAGCTCCTCCGCGCTACCGGGGATGCCCGCACCGTCATTCCCCGCATCGCCCACGAGGTTGGCGCCGATACCGTCACCTGGAACCGCCGCTACCACGGCCCGCTGCGCGAGGTAGACGCCAGGGTCAAAGCAACGCTTGCCGATGCCGGAATTAACGCCATCTCCTGCCCCGGTTTCACCCTCGTGGAGCCATGGGAGGTCACCAACGCCCAGGGCAACCCTTATAAAGTCTTTACTCCCTTCGCGGCCGCCGCGCGGTCCCAGCTTGCTGATGAGGAACCGCTGCCAGTACCGGAATTGCTGGCGGGGCGGGAGATGGGGGCATCGGCAAGCAGCAGCTGGCCCGATCCCAGCGCCGCTGAACCGAAGTGGGCTGCGTCGCTCGCCCAGTATTGGACGCCAGGGGAGGCAGGTGCGCGCGAACGCCTAGCCCAGCTCGACTTAACTCACTATGCCAGAGAACGCGATATACCCGCGCACAACGCCACTTCTCTGCTATCGCCGCACCTGCGCTTTGGCGAGGTATCCCCGCGCGAGGTCTGGGTGGCCGCCGCCGAGGAGCCCGACGCGGAGAAGTTCCACTCCGAGTTGCTGTGGCGCGACTTTGCCTGGCACCGGCTCTACCACCTGCCCGATCTGGCCACCCGCAACGTGCAGCAAAAATTCAACCGCTTCGACTGGTCCTGGGATGACCCGCGGCTAAAGGATTGGCAGGACGGGACGACGGGTATACCGCTTGTCGATGCCGGTATGCGCGAACTCTGGAAAACCGGATACATGCACAATCGCGTGCGCATGGTGGTGGGATCGTTTCTCACCAAGAACCTGGGAATCCATTGGCGCCTAGGCGAGGAATGGTTTTGGGACACCCTGGTGGATGCCGATGCCGCATCCAACCCATTTAACTGGCAATGGGTGGCCGGCTGCGGCGATGATGCCGCGCCCTTCTTCCGCATCTTCAACCCTGAAACCCAGGCACAGCGCTTCGTCCCCGAAGGCGCCTATATCCGCCGCTGGGCTCCCACGCTATCCGCCCCACCCATCGTGGATCTCAGGCAGTCGCGCCAGGCGGCCCTAGATGCCTACGCCGAGGTCAAAGGCGCAGACTAACGCTCAATACCTAGACTTTTCGTTCACACCGCAAGGCCTGTTGAACGATGCAAAAGACCCCAAGGAAAATCCTCGGGGTCTTCATTCACGCGCTATGCGCTATCACCGTCTTAGTCGGTGTAGCCCTTCTGTACGGAGCCGTCCACAGGAATGCCTGGGCCGGAGGTGGTGGAGATGGTGGCGCGCTTGATGTAGATGCCCTTAGCGGAAGCAGGCTTCAGGCGCTGGATCTCATCCATGAGGGCGCCGTAGTTCTCAGCGAGCTTCTCAGCATCGAAGGAAGCCTTACCAAGGATGGCGTGCAGGTTTGCAGCCTTGTCCACGCGGAAGGAGATCTTACCGCCCTTAACCTCGCTAATTGCCTTAGCAACGTCATTGGTCACGGTACCGGTCTTCGGGTTAGGCATCAGACCACGTGGGCCCAAGACGCGGGCGACGCGGCCAACCTTGGCCATTTGGTCCGGGGTAGCGATGGCAACGTCGAAGTCCAGGTTGCCCTCGTTGATCTGCTCGATCAGCTCGGAGGTACCGACGATGTCAGCGCCAGCTTCCTGGGCTGCGGTTGCCTTCTCGCCCTCAGCGAAGACGGCGACGCGAACGTCCTTACCGGTGCCGTTAGGCAGGGACACGGTCCCGCGCACCAGCTGATCAGCCTTGCGTGGGTCAACGCCCAAGCGGAAGACGACGTCAACGGTGGCGTCAAAGTTCTTGGAGGAGGTCTCCTTGGCCAGCTTTGCAGCCTCGATCGGACGGTACAGGCGGGACTTATCTACCAGTTCCGCAGCGGCCTTATAAGCCTTAGACTTGGTGCTCATTTAACAATTCCTTTTCTGGATTGGCGTGGTATTTGGCGGGCCGAAGCTGGCCCTACCACATAAAGTTTTTACTTCTCCGGTGCGCCATCAATGTTAAGGCCCATGGAGCGGGCGGTACCAGCGATGATGTGTGCGCCGGCCTCGATGTCGCGGGCGTTGAGGTCCTCGAACTTGGTCTGTGCAATTTCTTTGCACTGATCCCAGGTGACAGTGCCGACCTTATCGGTGTGCGGGACACCGGAGCCCTTCTGGACGCCTGCGGCCTTCAGCAGCAGCTTGGCTGCCGGCGGGGTCTTCAGCTTGAAGTCGAAGGAGCGGTCTTCGTAGACGGTGATCTCAACAGGGACCACGTTGCCACGCTGGTTTTCGGTAGCGGCGTTATAAGCCTTGCAGAATTCCATGATGTTGACGCCGTGGGCACCCAGTGCCGGGCCAACTGGCGGTGCCGGGTTAGCGGCGCCAGCCTCGATCTGCAGCTTGATGAAGCCGGAAACCTTCTTCTTTGGAGCCATCGAATTACCTCTTTCCTGTGGTACCGGGACCTGCGTCACGATGAATAACGCGGCCCGTCCGGATGCTCACCTCAGTGGGCCACCGGAGGATGAAACGATTTACGCGTGCGCACAGAAAAGGCGCACGGCGTTCCAGTCTAGAACACCGTGCGCCCTGCACAAAATCATTTTTAAGAAATGCGCTCGATTTCTGTCGGCGACAATTCCACTGGGGTTTCGCGGCCAAAGATGGAGACCAAGCCCTGCATCTTGCCTGTCTCCGGGTCGATTTCAGAAATGGTGGCGGACACGGCAGCCAACGGGCCGGACAGGATAGTGACGGCCTCGCCCACCTCGAAGTCGTGGGCGTACTTCTTGGCCACCTCCTTCTCCGGCAAGTCAACAACCTGCTCGCCCTCTTGCTCGTTTGGAGCGGCCTCGCCCTTGGTGGCGGGCGCTTCATTCGGCATGAGGAACTTGGCCACGTCGCGGGTCTTAACCGGCGTCGCGTTGCCCTCATTGCCCACGAAGGAGGTAACGCCTGGGGTTTCGCGGATGACCGACCAGGCGGCATCGTTAAGCTCAGCGCGCACTAGGACGTAGCCCGGCAGCAGCTTGCGCTTGACAATCTTTTTCTTGCCGTCCTTGTTTTCCATGATCTGCTCGATGGGGACGACGACCTCGAAGATGGAATCTTCCACCTCAAGGGTCTGCGCACGCATGTCGAGGTTGGTGCGCACCTTGTTCTCGTAACCGGAGTAGCACTGGATGATGTACCACTGGCCTGGCTGCTTCTTCAGCTCGCGGGTGAATTCACGCAAGCGCTTGCGGTAAGCGGCGTCCTCGGCCTCTTCCTCGGTTTCGGCGGAAGCCCCTGCAGCGTCCTCTTCTGCGGCGGGCTCGGCCTCTGCCGAGGGCTCGGACTCTGCTGCGGGGGCATCGGCAAGCGCAGCGTCTTCTGCGTCACCTGCGCCAGCCTCAGCAGGCGCTGCGGCCTCCTCTTGGGCGTCCTCGACTGCGCTGGCGTGCTCTGCCGCCTGCTCTTGCACGTTGGACTGCATGGCCTCCTCTAGGGAGGTTCCTGGGTTTTCGACGTTATTCTCGTCGCTCATGAGTGGTACTCCAAAATGTCATCGGCGCGTGTTGTAGAACCAGCCTACCCGCGGCGCGCGTGGGCAAAAAGTATCCCGCCGTTCCGGAGTGCGGAAACAGCGGGATAAAAGTTTATGGAGTTATTCTAACTAATTGGTCAGAATCTTCTCAACTCCGAGGCCAGCCAGGGTGTCAACGCCCCAGACCAAGGCGGTGATGACGATCAAGAAGGCGAACGTGATGAGGGTGTACTGCAGCATCTCTCCACGGGTGGGCCACACCACCTTCTTCATTTCAGAAACAACCTCGCCAGGGAATGCGGCGACGCCGCCACCCGGGCTGTCGGTGCGGTTTTTATCCTCAACGCGGACGACGTTCTTGTTCGCCGAGTCCGTGGAGGTCGTGGAAGCCGCACCAGAAAGCTGGCGCTTACCGGTGGGACGCGGGGCCGCCGAGCCCTTCGGCTGCTGCTCATCGCTCACAGCTAACCCTCCTTGGGAAATGAATTCTTTTTCCGAGCGCGATATTCCGCCCAGACATAACTTTGTCAACCCTAGCAAAAGGTGCACGGGCAGGAAAGCACGCCGGGGCGGATGCGCGCCGCTGTGACAAAAATATCCCCGCCATCTGGAAAGCAGATGACGGGGATCCTTGCAGGGGCGACAGGACTCGAACCTGCAACCTACGGTTTTGGAGACCGTTGCGCTACCAATTGCGCCACGCCCCTATTTTGTTATCCGTGACGCTTGAGCGCCACGCGCCGATGACCTTACCAGATCCCTAATTCCGCACGGAAACCAGTACGCCGCTAAGGCCATAGGCACGGTAGTAAAAAAGCGCCGTAGTGGCGCTTTTCTTTCCCGGTAGCGATGGCGAGAATTGAACTCGCGACACAGCGATTATGAGTCGCTTGCTCTACCACTGAGCTACACCGCCATGGTGAACACCTTCATCCTGCAAGAAAATATTTCCTCCAGACATGAATGGAGCCCCCTGACAGAATCGAACTGTCGACCTTTTCCTTACCATGGAAACGCTCTGCCGACTGAGCTAAGGGGGCATATCCCAGCATCAAGCACGTCAATATTTCGTTGTGCTCTCCGTTGCGGACTTCAATAATGTAACCTGACACCTCCACTTTGCACAAATCGCCACGTCAGCGCCCCATAAGCGAGGAAATTTCTGGGGCTTATTCGATGCTGGCCCTCCCCGCCCGGTGTGCTTGAATGAAAGGCATGCTGGATCATAAAGACTGTCTTTCTATCGACGCCGCGAAGCTCTACTACAACTCCGGGTTTTCGCAGGCGGAGGTGGCGGCACACCTGGGGATTTCCCGGCCGACGGTCTCCAAATTGCTCACCCATGCCGCCGAGCGCGGCTTTGTCACCGTGAGTATTACCGATCCCCGCGAGCAGTCCGATGAGCTGGTTTCTGCACTCTGCGAGCGCTTTTCGCTTGCCGATGCCCGCGTCACCGCCACCCCTCCCGGCGGATCTCTGCTCGCGGATTTGGGCAGCGCTGGCGCCGCCCTATTGGAAGAGCTCATTACCGATCACACTTCGGTAGGCTTGTCCTGGGGCGAAACCATGTCCGCGGTGGCCTCCCATTTGCGCAAGCGGCCACTGGATGGCGTGGACATCATCCAGCTCAAGGGCGGGCATTCCCACTCGGATCGCTCCACCAAGGATCTGCAGACGATGCAGGCGTTTACCCAGGCCTTTAATGCCGAGGCGCACCTGCTTCCCCTTCCAGTCATCTTCGATTCCGTTGAAGCCAAGGAATGGGTCTCCCGCGATAGGCATATTGCCAAGATTTTGCAGATGGGGGCATCAGTAAGCGTGGCAGTATTTACCGTCGGCGCCATGGAAAAAGAATCGCTCGCGCTTAACTTGGGATATCTCACCGAAAGCGAAGAGGAAGAATTGCTCACCAATGCGGTGGGAGATGTATGCTCGCGCTTTTTCACCGCCCAAGGCGATGTTGCCAGTCAGGCGGTGGATGAGCGCACCGTTGGCATTAGCCTGAGCGATTTAACAACACGCCCCACCCGCGTCTTAGTAGCCGGCGGTGCCCATAAGGCCGAGGCACTACAGGTCGCTTTGGATATGGGCCTTGCCACCCACCTAGTCACGGATCGAACTACGGCACACAAACTGGTGAACTCTACAGAGAGGCGCCTTCCTCACCATTAATGCACATTTGTTAATTATTTCATTGACATTGGTGCCACGGGGGCTAAACTGACTGGTGACACAGTCCACCAGTCAACGTTGAGGAGTACTCCATGTCTCAGACCGAGATTTCCACCCCGCACATCAATCCGCATGGCGCCCCCATCGCAGAGACCGTTTTGCTGCCCGGCGATCCCCTCCGCGCCAAATTCATCGCGGATACCTTCCTGGAAGATGTCGTCCAATTCAATGAAATCCGCAACATGCTGGGCTTTACCGGCACCTACAACGGCAAGCCCATCTCCGTTATGGGCACGGGTATGGGAATTCCCTCTATCGGTATCTACTCCTGGGAATTGATCCATAAGTTCGGTGCGAAGAAGCTCATCCGCGTCGGCTCCATCGGTGCTATGCAGGAAGACATCGAATTGCACGACGTCATCGTGGCAGCTTCTGCTTCTACCGATTCCAACTTCCTGTCACAGTATGACCTGCCTGGTACCTACGCCCCCACCGCATCCTGGAAGCTGCTCAAGGCGCTGGTAGATGAGGCCGAGCGCCAGGAGACCCCGATTCACGTGGGCAATATCCTAAGCACCGACACGTTCTACCACATGGACCAGACCGTCAACGGCCGCTGGGCACACATGGGCGTGCTTGGCGTGGAGATGGAATCCGCCGCGCTCTATGCCACCGCCGCCGAGGCTGGCGTGGATGCATTGGGCCTATTTACCGTCTCAGACAATGTGGTCAACGGCACCCAGCTTTCTGCCGAGGACCGCCAGAGCGCATTCCACACCATGATGAAACTCGCTTTGCCGCTTAACGCAGTCGACTAAGCTCCTCCTTCTACAAAGGACTACTACTTCCATGCTGAAAAAAGTTAAGGCCATGCCGGGGATCGCACCCAGGTCAACCCCAAGGCGGCCGTCCCTATCCTCCTTTTCGTCTTCGTCTTCTCCCTCATCATTGACAATGGGTTCAAGACGATGACCATGCCGATCGCGGAAGCGCTGGAGATCTCCGATAAGACCGCTTCGCTGCAGGCCTCCCTTGCTGGCGTCATCATTGGTATCGGCGCCGTCGTCTACGCCGCCTTGGCAGACTCCATCTCTATTCGGAAGCTCATGCTTACCGGCATAGTTTTTGTGGCCGTAGGCTCCATCTTGGCCTTCATCTTCTCTGGTTCATGGGCCATGGTGCTGACCGGCCGCCTGATTCAAACCACTGGTTTGGCCGCCGCTGAGACGCTCTACGTTATCTACGTGACCAAACATTTGAGCGAGGATGACCAAAAGACCTACCTCGGCTTTTCCACCGCTGCCTTCCAGGCCGGCCTGCTCATTGGCGCGCTGACCTCCGGGTTCATCTCCACCTATGTGTCCTGGACGGCGATGTTCCTCATCCCACTTATCCTCCTGCTCACCATTCCGCCCATCATTAAGAATGTGCCAGAAGATGAGGCCGTGGAGGGTCACCTGGACGCACTTGGCCTGTTCTTTGTCGCCCTCTTCGCCAGCGCCCTCATCTTGTTTATGCAGGATTACCTCTGGTACTGGCTCGTCGTGGCGGCCATTGGCTTAGTCCTGTTCATCGTGCACATCAAGAACGCGAAGAACCCAGTGGTCACCCCGGATTTCTTTACCAATGGACGCTACGTGTGGACCATCGTCATGGTGCTCTTTGTCTATTCCACCCAGCTGGGCTTTATCTTCCTGCTTCCCTATGCAGCCCAGGACATGCACGGGATGAGCCTTGACCGCGCTTCGTTGTTGCTCATTCCTGGGTATGCCTGCGCCGTGCTCGTCGGTGTTTTATCCGGCAAGATCGGCACGGTGCTCTCGTCTCGATCCACCATCTATACTGCTTTTGCTTTGGTTGCAGGTTCCTTATTCATTGCCGCGCTCTTTGCACAGGTTCACGTAGCCGTGCTTGTTATCACCATCATTGCCTTTGCCAGCGGCTTTTCCCTGATGTACGCACCACTGGTCAATACCGCGCTGCGCAATATCACCGCAGCCAAGTCCGGTATCGCCATCGGCTTTTATAACCTCACCATCAATATCGCCATCCCGCTGGGCATTGCGTACACCGCCAAGCTGATGGAGTCCACCAGCTACACCACCACCCTGTTCATTCTCACCGTCATCGCCCTCTTCGGTTCCGCGCTGTACATCATTTCGGATCTGAAGATGGCTAAAAACGAACCCGCCGCAGTTTCCTAAAGGAGAAAATCATGACTTCCCAGAATCTCACCCGCTCAGACGTTGCTTCCTATATCGACCACACCCTGCTCAAGCCGGAGGCCACCCCGGAGCAATTCCGCGCCCTGGTAGAAGAGGCCACCAAGCTTGGTACCTACGCCGTGTGCGTCTCCCCTTCCGCCCTGCCGCTCGAGACCCCGGAGTCCCTCCATGTCGCCACGGTCGTGGGCTTTCCCTCCGGCGCCGTCAAGCCGGAAATCAAGGCCGCTGAGGCCGCCCGCGCGGTTGCCGATGGCGCCGAGGAAGTAGACATGGTCATCAACATCCCGCTGGCCATCGAAGGCCGCGCCGAGGAGCTGCAGGCAGAAATCCAGGCCGTGCGCGATGCCATCCCAGGCAAGGTGCTCAAGGTCATCATCGAGTCTGCCGCGCTTTCCGATGCCGCCATCGTCCTCGCCTGCCAGGCCTCCGCTGCCGCCCAGGCGGACTTTGTCAAGACCTCCACCGGCTTCCACCCCGCCGGCGGCGCCTCCACCCACGCGGTAAAGCTCATGCGCGAGACCGTAGGCGACAAGCTGGGTGTGAAGGCCTCCGGCGGCATCCGCACCGCCAAGGATGCCCTCGCCATGATCGAGGCCGGCGCCAGCCGCCTGGGGCTGTCCTCCTCCGCCAAGATCCTCGAGGAGCTTTAAGCCATGTCTGTGGATACGAGCTTCGATTTCGACTACGCCCGCACCTGGGCCGAACACGATCCGGATGCGGACACCGCCCGCCAGGTGCTGACATGGATCGAGGAAGATAATTCCGAAGAACTCGCCGCCGCCTTCGCTGGCCCCCTGAACTTTGGTACCGCAGGCCTGCGCGCTGCCGTGGGCGCGGGCGAATCCCGCATGAACCGCGCGGTGGTTATTCGCACCACCTACGGGCTTATCACCTGGCTCAAGCAGCAGGTGGATACCCCAGTCGTGGTCATCGGCTGCGATGCCCGCCACGGCTCTGCGCAGTTCCAGCGTGATGCCGCGCAGGTCATCTCCGCCGCCGGTGGTAACGCCCTGGTCCTGCCCGCGCAGAACCCTACCCCACTGACAGCCTTCACGGTCCGTTCCCTGGGCGCGGATGCCGGCATTATGGTTACCGCCTCCCACAACCCGCCTGCCGATAATGGCTACAAGGTCTACCTGGGCGGCCGCGTTGCCACCGGCCCGGGCGAGGGCGTGCAGCTTATCTCCCCAGCCGATAAGGAGATCGCCGCCGCCATTGCTAAGGCCCCCTACGCCGACGAGGTCCCGCTCACCTCCGATCACATCGAGGACGTCGATACCCGTGCGGAGTACCTCGAGCGCGCCGCCGCGTTGGTCGGTGAAAATACCGATATCACCATCGCGCTGACCGCCATGCACGGCGTAGGTGCCGAACTGGGCAAGGAACTGCTGTCTCGCTGCGGCTTTAACGTCTCGCTGGTGCCAGAGCAGGCCGCTCCTGACCCAGATTTCCCTACGGTCTCCTTCCCCAACCCGGAGGAGCCCGGCGCGCTGGATCTTGGCATTCAGCATGCCGAGAAAATCGGCGCCGATATCCTTATTGCTTATGACCCTGACGCCGATCGCTGCGCCGCCGCCGTGCCCACCGATGGCACCTGGCGCCAGCTCAGTGGCGATGAGACCGGCGCCTTGCTTGGCGATTATCTCGCCCGCCGCGGCGCTACCGGCAACTTCGCCAACTCCCTCGTATCGTCCCGCCTACTCGGGCGCATCGCCGCGCACTACGGCCTCGGCCACGAGGAAACCCTGACCGGTTTCAAGTGGATCGCCCGCACTCCGGAGCTCGCCTTCGGCTACGAAGAAGCCATTGGTTTCTGCCCCGATCCCAACGCAGTGCGCGACAAGGACGGCATCTCCACCTCCGTGGTGCTCGCCAGCCTCGCCGCCGAATGCAAGGCAGCCGGAAGCAGCCTCCTAGGCCGCTTGGACGACATCTACGCCACGGTCGGCGCCCTGCACACGCAGCCGCTGACCTTCCGCGTCGAGGACCTGAGCCTGATTACCCAAGCAATGGAAAAAGTTTCTACCACCCCACCGACCGAGCTCGCCGGCTCCCCGGTGTCCAAGGTGGAAAAGTTTGCCCAAGGCTCGAAGTTCTTCACCGATAACGATGACCGCGTTATCGTTCGCCCCTCCGGCACCGAGCCCAAGCTCAAGTGCTACCTGGAGTCCCCCGACGCCGGTCGCCTCGATGCCATCGCGGCCGATCTGCGCGATTACTTCGGGCTCTAAGCCCTCAAAGCCGGGTTATGCCCTGTGCACCTATTGAGGCCCGCTGTTTCCACTACTTGGACAGCAGCGGGCCTGTAAAGCAGACTTTCATTGCAGCTGCACTGGCTTATGCAGGTTGGGCCCTATGGTCTCGTCAACCTCCAACAAATCCAGTATGGAATAGTTTCTCGAGTTCCCAGCCTGGCCAAGATGAAGAGATTTAAAGGCAACTGACGCTGCTAAATTCTTGGGATCCAGGTCATGTTGGATGCTCGCGATAAGCAATTGATCGATCCCATTTACTAAAGTGGGATAACTTTATCCGCGACGGATTCAATCCCGTTACCTACAACCCGTCCGCTGTGGACGATCAAATTTCGCTTCCGGTATAGACGCTGAAATTCCCTTTGCAGAATACCGGAAGTGCGTTCGAAGATTTCGCTTGGATTATTAAAAGCTTCTTGCATCTTGCCGATAGCTAGTTGATCGACGGGATCGAGAAGATAAAAATCATTCCGCTCTAGGATTACACTCTCCATTAGCTTTGCTCTCTCTATGCTAGCTTCCGCATTTTTGATCTGCGCTGCTACCGAGCACTCGCCTTTGTAACGATCTGCATAATTCTTAGCTAACCACGTCATTTCGGTACGAAAATAACTCGCCGCGACTACGCGCGCCATTCTTTCGGCACCAATTCGATCATCCTCGCCCGAATCCACTAAAAGGGATTCGATGGCAACCCATCCATTGACAAGAGCCACGTGGGGATTGTTCGTCTGAAGAGGTTCTATAATAGCCAGAATATTTCTGGGTTTATTTCCGATTTCCAAATGGTGGAGAGTGTCCGCCCTCTGGAATGCACGGAGTTTCAAAGGTTGGATTCCCCGCCGAGTGGGAAAGGAGTTCCCCTTTTCTTTAGACCACATGACAGGAAGAATGGAGAACCGGTTTTCGGATCCAGATTCAAACTTAAAAGATAGCTGCGACAGTAATTGTTGTGCCTGACTGGCAGCTTCGTTTACGTCACGTGCTTGCACATTAAGTATGAAACCGCCATGATGACGCTCGGTCTTTGCCTGAGGAGCGTGCTTGTGTTTCCACTGCTTCAGTTGTTTTGCACTAAGCCACTCAGAGGGTGGCGTAGATGAATGAAGAAAGTCAGGAGCGCGGTCGACAGGAACTGCAAAGCTAAAGTTCTTAGCCTTATATTTTATCCTCTTGTCTAATTCACGCAGGAGGGTGGAGAATTCACAGTGGTCATCCGAAGTTTTGTAGTCATGTATAACGCTATAGATGCTTGGTGCAGGCACGCCACAGTAAAGCAAGTGCGACACGATACGCTTCGCAGTTCCCTCTACATCTAGATTTCCAGCTTTACTTGGAGACTCGAATACATCTGCCCAATTTTGTAGATAGGTCTGCTTCAAATCTTGTGCGTGCTTCTCAGCTAGCTGGACATCGTGACTATTCGCATTGCTAGCGGAACCGATATTATCCACAATGCTATTAAGGTTCTTTTGGATAGAGGATACTCCCAAATCATTTCCAAGAGCCTTACGCATATGCCCACGCAGCTCCTTTAATGCTGCTGAGCTGGTCCCAGGGATCCTCGATTCGTTTAAGGCCTCATCGACCAACTCGAGAGTGCCAGCGCGCCAATCCCTCCGGTGCCAAGGGGTGGTGCGGGAGGTCAATTCAAGCATACGAGGCACTATGCCTTCTAGCTTTTCTGGTTTGATGATGATCATCGGTGTGCTAACCTAAAAGTTGCAAATGGGAATCACGTAAAAGATATGTCATTACCTTTGTACATTGACATTCTTTTGCCTGTACTCCCATTCTAGCTTCAGAGGCGCTCCCCTTCTTATGGGTTGAGCGCCTCTTTTTATGTGCACCTGCCCCGGATGGCTTAAACCGCGGCCTAAACACACATTTTGTCGTTTAACCCGTCGTTTAAGCCTAGGCTGAGGCCACTCCATCGCACTAACCGCGGCCTAAACGACAGGATGTGTTGGTGAAGTTATATGTTTAGCCGGTCTGGCGTGCTGGTATTAGGATTATTTCA